>CANHXV010000018.1 GCA_947464665.1 Comamonadaceae bacterium | reverse complement strand
TGACCTCTTAAATGGAAGTTTCCTAGGACGAACCCCAAGGAACCGCGGATTTTAGCACGTACTTTTGAGACTTGACAAGCCCCTGAGACAGAATTCATGCCAACCCCCAACGGGCGTTTTCGCTCTCTATAATCACCACAAAACACAGAAACCGCCTCAAAAACTCAAATTTTTCGGCGATTCTGCCCACAAATCAAGTTGTTCAAAGTCATTTTGCCAAGCTCTGCGCCATCCTTTCATGCCTCTCCAGCCTCGGCATTGGCTTTGGTGGCGCTAGATTTGGCCCAGGTCGACGAGGTCATCGCCAAGCGCCTGAGTTCAGGCGTACCCCTTGTCGGCCAAGTTGCCCAGTACATCATTTCGGCAGGTGGCAAACGGCTAAGACCCGTCATTTTGTTGCTGACCAGCGGTGCCTTGGGCTATCAAGAAGCGCACAAATACAGCATGGCCGCGGTGGTGGAGTTCATCCACACGGCCACATTGCTTCACGACGATGTGGTGGACGAGTCCACTTTGCGACGTGGTCGTCCCACTGCCAACGAAAATTTTGGCAACCCAGCCAGCGTGTTGGTGGGAGACTTTCTCTATTCCCGCGCTTTCCAAATGATGGTGGATGCAGGCAGTATGCGCATCATGCAAGTGTTGGCCGATGCCACCAATGTCATTGCAGAAGGTGAAGTTTTGCAACTGATGAACATGCACGACGCCTCTTTGAACGAAGACGCCTACCTGCACGTCATTCGGTCCAAAACTGCCAAATTGTTTGAAGCCAGCTCGCGCTTAGCCGCCATCTTGGCAAAAGCTTCGCCTGAATTGGAAGAGGCCTGTGCTAACTATGGCCAAGCCTTAGGCACTGCTTTTCAAGTTATTGACGATGTTTTGGATTACGAGGGCAATGCCTCCGAAATGGGCAAGAACCTCGGCGATGATTTGCGCGAAGGCAAAGCCACGCTACCCCTTATTTTGGCTATGCAAAGAGGCACGCCAGCTCAGCGAGAATTGATTCAAAAGGCCATCGAAACAGGCTCAGTCGACCAACTGAGCCATGTGATTGCCATCGTTCGTGAAACGGGTGCGCTAGAAGGCAGTCGCAAGGCCGCTATGGCTGAGGCTCAGCGCGCAGTGGATGCGGCACAACAATTGCCAGATGGTCAATACAAAGATGCACTCGTTGCTTTGGCGTCGCAATTGTTAGAGCGCCGGACTTAAATCTTTCACGGATAAGCCGACATTAATTGCGAAAACCTCGCCATGTCAATGTTACCGCCGCTGACAATCAGGCCTACTTTTTTCCCCTGCAATGAATCGCCTGCTTGAAGGGCAGCAGCCAAAGACAGGCAACCTGTGGGCTCTACAAGCATCTTCATGCGTTCAGCATAAAAGCGCATGCTGTCAACAAGTTGCGCATCTGTCACGGTGTGGATGTCATTGACCAAGGCTTTGATGATTTCAAAAGTGATGGCGCCTACCATGGGTGTTTGTGCGCCATCGGCAATGGTCACTGGCGTTGCAATTTTGACCCGCTCGCCTTTTCTGAAAGATTGCTGCACATCGTTGCCCGCTTGCGGCTCTACACCCACGAGTTGACATTCTGGTGAGAGCGCCTTGGCAGCCAATGCGCTTCCGCTTAAAAGTCCGCCGCCCCCCAAACAAACAAACAGCGCATCGAGTTCCCCCACCTCCTTGAACAATTCCAAGGCTGCCGTGCCTTGACCTGACAAGACATCAGGATGATCAAATGGGGGGATGAACGTCAGACCTTGTGAATGGGACAAGGCTATGGCCAAGGCACTGGCATCTTCAGAATAACGGTCATAGCCGATGACCTTGGCACCATAGCCTTGTGTGGCCGCCAACTTAGCGGGCGAAGCATCATGCGGCATCAATATGGTGGCGGGAATTTGAAGAATGTGTGCCGACAAGGCGACCGCTTGCGCATGGTTCCCCGAGGAGTAAGCCACCACGCCTGCTCGTCTTTGCGTTTCATTCAATTTGGCCAAGGCATTGAACCCGCCTCTGAACTTAAAGGCGCCCATGCGCTGGAAGTTCTCACATTTCACGTAGACCTGAGCGTGCATTCGATCGTCCAACGTACGGGAACGAAGAACTGGCGTCTTGTGTGCCACACCTTCAAGCCGAGCAGCAGCTTCCAAAACATCGTCAAAGGTGGGTAAAGCTTGTGGCATTTTTAAGAGCGGATGGCGGAGGCCATGAGTTTTCCAAGCTTTTCAAAATAATCAATGCTGGTTTGGGTTGGTACTAAAAATTTGATCTTTTGATTTTGTTCAGTTTGCATCACCTGAATCAAGCCAGCTTTTTTCAAAATCTCAATGCGTCGATGGATGGTGGCAGGGCTAGCGATGTCACTCAGCTCCATGGTTTGAGTAACGACCAGAGGCTGGCCTTGTGCACTCCTAATGGCAATGGCCTCAAGTAATTTTTTGCCAATTTCGTCAATGCCCAAAAGATCAATGTTTGTTTGACGCAAAGTATCAGCCAACACCAAATATCGCAGGTAAATTTGTTTCATGATGAATTGCCGGATGAGAATTAAAATTCAAAACTTTTGCCGATCAGTGGCTGAGTTAGCGTATCTTTGAATGATGAACTTGAAAGCCATTAAGACCAACAAAGTTCCCGCCCAATTGCTCAACGCCATGACACTGAAACTCAAGGCTAAGTTTTCAGTGAGGCCTTGAGAAAAAAACCAAAGTTGATGCAGAAGCGCGCTAAGCGTTGCGAACAAGAGGGATATTTTCAACAAGGTTTGAGGCGATACAACTTTAAACTCACGGTCTAAGCCAAGAAAACTGACACTGAGATGGCGGGCCAACCAAGGTGAAAAACCTGCTACAAAGCCGGTAACCAAAGCAAAGTCAAGCCCCAAATCGGGGTGGAATTGGTAATTCCAAAGGATACCCCCTAAGGCGATGCCCAAGGCCCCCGACTCCAAGGCAAGCAAGACCAAAACAAACCGAAAACCGCTTGGAAAAAACACCCAATGCACATCAAAAGAAAACTCCGAATCACCAAATACCCATTCATTCAGAAGGAGCGAGAGGTAATAAATACTTGCCGAAACCCAGACAACCCATAGTTTTTTAACTGATTTCATATATTGGTATTCAATTCAACTATTTTACTTGGGCCAAACAGACGTTTTTGCGATGGAAGTCTTTGATTGAAAAGCAGGCGGTTGAATTGGCCCAAGCAGAACAGACGAAAATCAAATTCAAAATAAGGATGGCGAATTTCATGTCTTGTCTCCCTACAGATTTAACCCATTGCCCTTCATTTTGGTTGACAATGACCAGTGTCGACACGCCCCGCTTCTCTTCATTCATCCCAAGGAAGTTTCATCATGTCAGAAATTCGTCCTGCCAACAATCGGCCCGAAACACCCCGTGTTCAACAAGAAAGACCGGTCAAAACGGAGCAGAAGGTCAAAAACGATCCGCCGCCAAAAATGGAGCCTCAACGTGAAGTGACAAGACAAGAGGTTAAATCAAATGACCAACCCAAAGGCGGCAACGTCGACATCACGGTTTAAGCTTTGATAGGTAGGGCATGATTTAAAATGACGCCTTCATACCAACACACAGAAAGTAGGCCCCATGGGCGCCCAGTGGAAAGCAAAAGGCAAAGCACAAGCCGCAGACGCTAGAGGCAAACTCTTTGGGCGCTTGGCCAAGGACATCATGATGGCGGCCAAGAGTGGCCCCGATCCAGCGGCCAATTCTCGACTTCGTTTGGTGGTCGAGCAAGCCCGCAAGGTGTCTATGCCCAAAGACACTCTAGAACGCGCCATCAAAAAAGGAGCCGGCTTGTTGGGTGACCCTGTTCATTTTGAACGCGTCATCTACGAAGGCTTTGCACCGCATCAAGTACCCGTCATGGTTGAAGCATTGACTGACAACCTCAACCGCACAGCCTCGGAAGTTCGCGTTTTATTTCGCAAAGGTCAACTTGGTACATCTGGTTCAGTTTCATGGGATTTTGATCATGTCGGTATGATTGAAGCCGAGCCTGCGCAGGCGAATGCAGACGCAGAACTGGCAGCCATCGAAGCTGGGGCGCAAGATTTTGAAGCTGCAGACGAAGAAGGTGTCACAGTTTTCATCACAGACCCAAGTGATTTGGATTTGGTCAGCAAAGCACTGCCCGAGCACGGGTTCACCGTTTTGTCCAACAAGTTGGGCTATCAACCCAAGAACCCAGTCAACCCAGCCAACTTAAGCGCCGAGCAGCTCGAGGAAGTGGAAAATTTCTTAGCCGCCATGGACGGCAATGACGATGTACAAAATGTCTTTGTAGGCTTGTCGGGCTAATCCCCCATACAGCTGATCCCAGGGGTCATTTGGCCGCGGGTTTGGGTTTCTCGCCGCCCGCAGGTTTGATCAAGCAAACAATTTTAGAATCCCTTTCCTTGTACTCATATTTGGGGCAAACGTCTAGCGTGCTCTTTTTCTCTAATGGCTGGGGCAAAGATTCTGGTGTTGATTTAGGCCGGGTGATGCGCTCCGGAACAACCGATCTTTCTGGTGCTTTTTTGTCATTCGCTTTGGGTGGGTCGCTAGCATAGGCATTGACAGCACCCAGCATGGTCAAAATGATCAGTAGTTTCATGAGTTCCTCGCAATACTTGCATTGAAACAGATGTCATTTTGATTGAATTTTCTAAATAGAACAAGCTGGCCGACATACCAGCGCACAAATTCTTGCATTTCGAGTTAGGACTGTTTGAACAGCCAAAATGCACGCATCATTGAATGCCCTGTTCTTATGAAATGGCTTCAGATGGCAACCTATCAATCCGGCAAACTGCCCACGCCACCTGAAGCGCCTGTTGTTCACTATCTGCAGCAAACTTGGGAAATTGCAGCCCAGCTTAGAGCCTCTGACATCCATTTTGAGCCCTTCGAAAACTTCTTCCGCGTCCGCTTGCGTGTCGATGGTGTTTTACAAGAAATTGCACCGCCGCCATTTGAGTTCAAAGAACAAGTCGTCTCTCGCATCAAGGTTTTGTCGCGCTTAGACATTGCAGAGAAGCGCGTACCACAAGACGGCCGCATGAACCTGGGTCTTCAAAATGCACAACGTCTCAATTTGCGGGTGAGTACCTTGCCAACGCTCTTCGGCGAAAAGATTGTGGTGCGCATTTTATCAACCGATTTGGCCAAGCTCAATTTAGATCATTTGGGTTATGGCACGACCGACAAACAAAAACTGCTTGAAGCCATTCAAAAACCTCATGGCATGGTTTTGGTCACAGGGCCCACAGGTTCAGGCAAGTCTCAATCGTTGTATGCCTGCTTGAATGTACTCAACCGGACAGAGGTGAACATTGCAAGCGTAGAAGATCCCTCTGAAATTCAACTGCCAGGCATCAATCAAGTCAATGTGAAAGAAAGAATTGGCCTTAATTTCGCCACATCACTTCGTGCCTTTTTGCGCCAAGACCCCGACATTCTCATGGTGGGGGAAATCAGAGACCATGAAACGGCAGACATTGTGATCAAGGCTTCGCAAACAGGCCATTTGGTGCTGTCCACTTTGCATACACAAGACGCACCAAGCGCTTTGGTTCGTCTTCGCAACATGGGCGTTGCCACCTACAACTTGGCATCCAGCATCAGCCTCATATCTGCACAGCGCTTGGTGCGCCGCTTGTGCGTTCATTGCCGCACACCCATCAGTGTGTCACCTCAACGGCTTCAAGAATTAGGCTTGAAATCTTTCGCCGATCAAGCCTCACCACAACACCATTTTTATGCAGCAAAAGGCTGCTCTCAATGTCACAGGGGCTACTGGGGCCGGATTGGTTTGTTCCAAGTCATGCCAATCACTTCAGCAATGCAACATTTGATTTTGCAAAATGCCAGTGGCTCTGAACTGGCAGCGCAAGCTGAAAAAGAGGGTGTCAATACACTGCGCCATGCAGGACTTCTCCAAGCCTCGATGGGTATCACCTCTTTGTCCGAAGTTCTGGCTCACACCGATGTCGCTTGATGCCGCCCTCTCACGGGCAGTGGCCAGGCGGCACACTGCCCCCATTCGCAAATTCAAAAGCAAGCCTGTGCCAGCCCAAACACTCAGCGTTTTCACACGGCAATGGTCAGCCCTCATGAGCGCTGGCATTCCCCTGTCTCAGGCGTTTGAATTGCTCAGTCAAAACATCGTGGGGTCTCGCGCCCATCAAAAGGCCTTTGGTGATACTTTGCAAGCACTGCGCACCGAAGTCAATGCAGGCCAGTCGCTGCACACGGCTTTTCAAAAACACCCTCAGGTTTTCAATCAGCATTACTGCAGTTTATTGCACGCAGGCGAGTCAGCTGGCATCTTGGACAAAATTTTAAACCGCTTGGCAGACACTCTTGAAGCCCATGCCGCCTTGAAAGCCAAACTCAAAAATGCACTCATTTATCCAGTCAGCATATTGCTCATTGCTGTCATGGTGTTGGTGGTGATCTTGCTTTGGGTGGTGCCTGTCTTTGAAGATGTTTTCAAAAGCATGGGCGCGTCTTTGCCTTGGGCAACGCAACAATTGATCAACCTGAGCCTTTGGGTGGGTCAATGGGCTGACATTCTTTTTGGGGCACTTTTGGCATTCACAATCTTGCTAAGTAGGGCGCACCAAAGATCCTTGAAATTTCAAATTCTTTTCGAAAAAATGATCTTTCACATTCCGGTTATGGGCCCGCTTTTGCAAAACGCCATGATCGTCAAATGGACACAAACTTTATCGGCTTTGCTGCAGGCAGGCATACCTTTGGCCGAAGCACTAGCGCCTGCTACTGCTGCAAGTGTCTCGCCTAATTTGGCACAAGCCACGCTTGAAATGACAGAACGCATTCAAGAAGGGCAAAGTTTGAGCAAGGCCATGTCAAAATCCAACTTGTTCTCTGCCATGACCATTCAGATGTGCGCCATTGGCGAAGAAACGGGGTCACTAGATACCATGCTTGAACGTGCTGCCAAACTGATGGAGTCAGATGTGAATCAACAAATTGGCAATCTGTCGACACTTCTCGAGCCTGTCATCATGGTGGTTCTGGGCACACTCATCGGTGGCATTTTGTTGGCCTTGTACATGCCCATCTTCAACCTAGGACAAGTCTTTTGAACATCACCACTGCATGGCCTCCATTGTGGTTGTCCCCTGACACCATGGGCTGGGTATTGCCCTCTTCGGCAGAAGTCAGTTTGGCACAAATCTTGTGGGTGGTTGCCATGGGCCTTGTCATTGGCAGTTTTGTGAATGTGCTCATTCACCGATTGCCGATCATGATTTTGAGGGCTGACGAAAGTGACTCCGATGGTTTCAATTTGCTCACGCCACGATCTCACTGCCCACACTGTCTTCAAACTCTTCGCTGGTACGAACTCATTCCCGTAGTGTCTTACTGTTTAAGCTTTGGTCGTTGCAAACATTGCAATCAGACCATTTCTTCTCGCTACCCCTTGGTCGAGATCATCACAGCTGCGTTGTTTTGCATGTCTCTCCTCAAGTTCGGTTTTGGCTATTCAGCCATGTTAGGAGCTTTTTTCTGCGCTGCGCTTTTAGCCTTGGCTTGGATTGATGCCGAAACATTCCTACTTCCAGACCTTCTCACGCAAGCCTTGCTGTGGGTGGGCCTCATTGGTAGCGCCATTTCGCTCACCCCCACCCTGCTCGTGCATTCAGTTGCTGGTGCTGTCTTAGGCTATGGGCTTCTATGGCTGGTCAGCTGGGGCTTTGAGCGAATTGCGGGCAAAGAGGGCATGGGGCAGGGAGATCTCAAATTGCTGGCCGCGCTAGGCGCCTGGGTGGGCGTTTGGAGCCTTTTGCCTTTGCTCTTGTTGGCCTCTGTTTCTGGGCTGATTTTTGGGGTCATCCAAAAAATTCGAGGACAACTGGGTCACAATGGGCACTTCGCTTTTGGACCTTTTTTAGCCTTTTCTGGATTCGCATGTTTCTTTTTAGGCATTTCCATGGGAGCTTGACCCGTTGAGCCGCAAGCCAATTCGACTGGGCCTGACGGGCGGCATTGGCAGCGGCAAAAGTACGGTAGCCAGCATCATGGCCAGCGCGGGCGCCGCCGTTATGGACGCAGATGCCATTTCCCGGTCTCTCACCCTGCCTGGAGGACGCGCCATTCCTGCTATCTTGGCTGAATTTGGCGAACAACTGATAACCCCTGACGGCGCCATGGACCGAGCAGCCATGCGCGCACTGGTCTTTTCGGACCTCCAAAGCAAGCGCCGACTCGAGGCCATCATTCACCCACTGGTTGGGCTAGTCCTTCAAGAAGAGAGCAATACCGCCATTTCAGCGGGTCATGCCTGTTTGGTCTATGACGTGCCCTTGTTGGTAGAGTCTGGCGAACGCTGGCGGCGCCAAGTTGACTGGGTCTGCGTGGTCGACTGTGAATTAGAAACTCAAATTCAGAGGGTTATGAGCAGAAATCAGTTGGGGCGAGCTGAAATCGAGCAGATCATTTCTCAGCAAGCCAGCCGGCAACAGCGCTTGGACAGCGCCGATGCTGTCATTTTCAATGAAGGCATCGATTTAGCCCATCTGAAACAACGGGTCCATGAAATGATGGCCCGCTTCGAGCTATGATCTCGGCACGGAAAGACGCAGCGTGATACTTTACGAATACCCCCTCAACGAACGAACTCGGACCTATTTGCGTCTGCAGCATTTGTTTGCACGCTTTAACCAATTGAGTCAGCGTTCCGAGGCACTAGATCACCATTACGCGCTCACCACGATTTTTGAAATCATGGAAGTAGGTTCTCGGTCTGAATTGAAATCAGATATTCTCAAAGACATCGAGCGGCACAAGCAGCAACTCAACAGTTACCGTGGTAACCCCTCCATTTCAGAGAAGGCGCTTGATCTGGTGATTGCTCAACTCGAACAACGCTTCGAATCGCTCAACAGCATGGTTGGAAAAATGGGCAGTTCTTTGGGTGAAAGTGAATTTCTCAACAGCATTCGAAGCCGTACAGCCATTCCCGGCGGAACCTGTGAATTTGACTTACCAGCCTACCACGCATGGCAACACCATGAACCTGCTGACAGGCAGGCTAATTTGCTCGAATGGTCGCAACACTTTGCACCTTTGGCCAATGCGATTCAACTCATTCTCAAAATGATGCGCGAATCTGGCAGCACTCAAAAGGTCATGGCAACGGGGGGGCAGCTTCAACAAAATTTACCGCAAGGCCGTAATTTTCAATTGCTCCGTTTGCGAATTGACGACAGTTTGAACCTCACACCCGAGATCAGCTGCAACAGATTGCTGGTGGTCATTCGGTTGATGCAACAAACAGCCGATGGCAAATTGATTGCCAACAAGGAAGACACCCCCTTTGAAATGACGCTCTGCGCTTAAAGTGCAGGCGCAGTCTGACTTGGCAAAGAGACCCATGAGCGAGCCATCCGCCAAACCCAAACAAGTGAAGTGCCCCACCTGCAGCGGCCCTAGCCTTTTCAGCTCACAAAATGTCTACCGTCCCTTCTGCAGCGCACGATGCAAAGGCATTGATCTGGGTGCTTGGGCCAATGAGAGCTTCAGAGTCCCCGAAGAAACGCCACCCGATCAAGATCATTTTGGTGACCCCAAGTTGCAATGAAGATGGACTAGCTTGAAGCCTGATGTGTGTCACCCACAAAGCCACTTTCTTCGGCCAACCAAGTTAGAACGGGCACTGTCCCAGGCAAAACAGGTACCACTTGAACAGGCAAACTTTGCCAAGCAAACTGTTGCCCTTCCCGCATTTCCAAGTTGCCTTGCCAGCTGCGAACCTTGCAAAAGTTCAACCTGACCAAAGCGTGCGGATAGTCCACCCATTGTTGACGCCAAATTTGAACGTCATCAATCTTCAAGCCAAGCTCTTCTTCAAGTTCCCGCGTTAAGGCCTGTTCAACGGTTTCACCGGCCTCTAGCTTGCCACCCGGAAACTCCCAGTAAGCTTCGTACACTTTGCCTGGGGGTCTTGAGGTGAGTAAGAATTGATTTTGTGCATTGATCAAGATGCCCACAGCCACCTCGACTGTCTTGCGATTTTGTCCGCCATCACGTTGAAGATGCGCATCCGCTACCAGCAGAGGCTGGCCAGATGCGGCGGCCTCGCTCATAAAGATCGCTGAGTGGACGCGCCTTGACCCATGCGGCCCACACAATCGCGCGCAAACTGATAAGCCACGCGGCCACTGCGTGAGCCACGCTCTAGGGCCCACACCAGGGCTTCAGGCCCAGAAGCTTGAATGACAGCTTCGCTGGCACCCAAAGACCGCAGCCATTGCGCCACGATGGCGAGGTATTCATCTTGCGAGAAGGGGTAGAAACTGATCCACAAACCAAAGCGTTCGGACAAAGAAATTTTTTCTTCAATGACTTCACCGGGGTGCACTTCGCCATCTTCGGTGTGCGTGTAGGTCAGGTTGTCCTTCATGTGCTCGGGCAACAAATGACGTCGGTTGCTGGTGGCGTAGATAAGTACATTGGGGGTCGATGCCGCCACCGAACCATCGAGAATAGACTTCAAAGCTTTGTAGCCGCCTTCACCGTCTTCAAAGCTGAGGTCATCGCAAAAAATGATGAACTTTTCTGAACGAGCAGAGACCACGTCGACAATGTCGGGTAAATCAGTCAGGTCATCTTTATCGACTTCAATGAGGCGTAAACCTTGGGTCGCGTAGGCATTCAAACAAGCTTTGATCAATGAAGATTTACCGGTACCCCGTGAACCTGTGAGGAGGACATTGTTGGCCGGCAAGCCTTGTACAAATTGCAAGGTATTTTGTTGCAACTTTTCTTTCTGCCCCTCAATTTCCTGCAAGTCAGCCAGGTTCATGTCTGACACATGGCGCACAGCTTCTAAGACACCATGGCCTGATGCACGCTTTCGATAGCGCCAAGCAATGGCCTCATGCCAATCGGGCTCGCTTAAGGGCTGAGGCAGAACGCGTTCAATGCGCTCCATCATGAGCACAGCACGTTCTAAAAGTTTTTCAATGGCGTTACTCATGATCGATAGTCTGCATTGATGGATACATAGTCGTGGCTCAAATCACAGGTCCAAACTGTGTCAAAGGCTTCACCGCGTCCGAGTTGCACTTTGATGGTGATTTCACTTTGCTTCATGACACGTTGTCCGTCGGCTTCTTGGTAGGCAGGGTTGCGCCCCCCGTTTTGAACCACACAGACGTCGTCCAAATAAAGACCTATCAAGTCCTGATCGAGATCGTCAATGCCAGCGTAGCCGACAGCCGCCAGAATGCGTCCTAAGTTAGGATCACTGGCAAAGAAAGCCGTTTTGACCAAGGGTGAATGTGCAATGGCATAGGCAGCCAAAAGACACTCCTCAGTCGTCTTGCCGCCTTCAACGCGAACAGTCATGAACTTGGTAGCGCCCTCGCCATCTCTCACAATGGCGTGCGCCAATTTTTGCGCGACAGACATCAGCGCAGTACGAAGAGTTTGGGCATCTGCTGAATCCCAAGAGGAAATAACAGGGTGCGCCGCTTTGCGCGTGGCCATGACGATGAAGGAATCATTGGTCGAAGTGTCGCCATCAATCGTGATGCGATTGAAGGAAGCATTGGCCATGTCAGTGGCCAATGCGGGTAACAAGATGGGGTCGATGTTGGCATCGGTGGCCAAGAAACCCAGCATGGTGGCCATGTTAGGGCGAATCATGCCTGCGCCCTTGCTAATGCCGGTGACAGTGACGGTCTGGCCGGACAACCTGACTTGCGCGCTGAAAGCCTTGGGCACTGTGTCGGTGGTCATGATGCCTTCAGCCGCCTTGGCCCAGTGCTTTGCCTGTGCGTCGGCAATGGCGGCAGGCATGCCCGCCACGATGCGATCGACAGGCAAGTTTTCCATGATCACGCCCGTCGAGAACGGCAACACTTGCTGCGGTTTAAGCTTAAGAAGCGCGGCCAGCGCTTCAGAAGTTGCACGCGCATCGGCCAAGCCTTTGGCACCTGTGCCTGCATTGGCGTTGCCCGTGTTGATGATCAAAGCACGAATCTGTGTATCTGCTTGCGAAGGATTCACTTGCTGTAAATGATCGCGGCAAATTTGAACAGGCGCAGCGCAAAAGCGGTTTTGCGTCAAGACACCCGCCACCGCACTGCCCTCATCTAGCAAAATCACAGTGAGGTCTTTGCGCCCCACTTTGCGAACGCCCGCTTGTGCAATGCCTAAGCGAACACCCGGAACGGCCAAGACATGCTCGGGATTGGGGGCTTGAAGATTCACTGTCATGAAAACCTCTTAGGCCAATTTACCGTGGCAAAACTTGTATTTCTTACCGCTACCGCAAGGGCAAGGTTCGTTGCGGCCCACAGGCGCGAGCAATTTGCTTTGAAATTCAGCTTGCGTTTGTTGTTGGCCTTGCTCATCTGGCGCGGTATAGGTCACGTTGCTGATATTTTCTGCGCGCTCTTCCAACACTTGGGCCGCTTCGCCAATTTGCTCGCTTGATTCAATTTTCACGTTCATCAAAACACGTGTCACTTCGTTTTTAACAGAGTCTAGCAATTGACCAAAAAGTTCAAAGGCTTCTCTTTTGTATTCTTGCTTAGGTTGCTTTTGTGCATAACCACGCAAATGAATGCCTTGGCGCAAATAGTCCAAAGAACTCAGGTGTTCACGCCAGTGGGTGTCGATACTTTGTAACAAGACAACTCGTTCAAAGGGCACAAAGTTTTCGATACCTACTGCATCTAGTTTGACTTTGAATGCATTGTTGGCCGCCGTCAAAACCATTTCCAGAATTTCATCGTCTGTGATGGCTGTGGCGGACGCTACTGTTTCACGAAGCGGCAATTGAATTTGCCATTCATCGCTCAATACGCGCTCCAAGCCCACCAAGTCCCATTGCTCTTCCACAGTTTCTTGGGGCACGTACTGGCGAACCAAGTCGGTGAAACTGCCTTCGCGCAAGGAAGTTATTTGTCCATCCAATTCAGTGGCATCTAAGATGTCGTTACGCTGTTGGTAAACAACCTTGCGTTGATCGTTGGCAACGTCATCGTATTCAAGCAATTGTTTGCGCGTGTCAAAGTTGCGCGCTTCGACTTTGCGTTGTGCACTTTCAATGCTGCGAGTGACCATCCCCGCTTCAATGGCTTCGCCTTCCGGCATTTTGAGGCGGTCCATGATGGCGCGCACGCGGTCGCCAGCAAAAATGCGCATGAGAGGGTCGTCCAAGCTCAAGTAAAAGCGTGAAGAGCCAGGATCACCCTGTCGGCCAGAACGACCACGCAATTGATTGTCAATGCGGCGGGACTCATGACGCTCGGTAGCAATGATGCGCAGACCACCCAAAGACTTGACCTGCTCATGCACGGTCAGCCACTCGGTGCGCATAGCAGCAACTTTAGACTGACGCTGTTCTTGGCTCAGGCTCTCATCCAGCTCAATGCCTTGAATGTCTTTTTCAATGTTGCCGCCCAACACAATGTCAGTGCCGCGGCCAGCCATGTTGGTGGCAATGGTGATCATGCCAGGGCGTCCTGCTTGCGCAATGATGTCGGCCTCTCTTGCATGTTGCTTGGCATTGAGCACTTGATGCGGCAACTGAGCTTTGGTGAGCAATTCTGAAATAAGCTCTGAGTTTTCAATGGAAGTGGTGCCTACCAACACAGGCTGGCCTCGCTCGAAACACTCTCGAATATCGGCTATGGCGGCGTTGTATTTTTCTGACGCCGATTTGTAAACGCGATCGAGTTGGTCTTCACGGCGGCTGACGCGGTTGGGCGGAATGACCACTGTTTCCAAACCATAGATTTCTTGGAACTCGTAGGCTTCGGTGTCGGCCGTGCCGGTCATGCCCCCCAACTTGCCGTACAAACGGAAGTAATTTTGGAAGGTGATGGAAGCCATGGTTTGGTTTTCAGCCTGAATGGCTACGCCCTCTTTGGCCTCGACCGCTTGGTGCAAGCCATCGCTCCAGCGGCGGCCTGTCATGAGACGGCCCGTGAATTCGTCGACGATGACAATCTCGCCCTCTTGCACCACATAGTGCTGATCGCGGTGATAGATGTGGTTGGCCCGCAAGGCAGCGGTGAGATGGTGCATGAGCGAAATGTTGGCGGGGTCATAAAGACTTGCGCCTTCAGGGATGAGCCCTGCGTTGGCCAAAATACTTTCAGCTTTTTCGTGACCCTGTTCGGTCAAGAACACTTGGTGTGATTTTTCATCGACTGTGAAATCGCCAGGCTTGGTGATGCCTTCGCCGGTGCGAGGATCTGCTTCGCCTTCTTGGCGTGTCAGCATGGGCACCACTTGGTTGAGGGCTTGGTATTGCGCTGTGTGATCGTCGGCTTGGCCACTGATGATGAGCGGTGTGCGCGCCTCGTCAATCAAAATAGAGTCCACCTCGTCGACGATGGCGAAGTTGAGGCCACGCTGAACGCGATCTTTGCCTTCGTAGACCATGTTGTCGCGCAGATAGTCAAAACCAAATTCGTTGTTGGTGCCGTAGGTGATGTCTGAGTTGTAGGCCGCCTGCTTTTCTTCGCGGGAGAGTTGGGACAAGTTAACGCCCACGCTCATGCCAAGGAAGTTGTAGAGCTTGCCCATCCACTGAGCATCGCGACTGGCCAAGTAGTCATTGACAGTGACCACATGCACGCCTTTGTTGGGCAAGGCATTCAAATACACGGCCAGTGTGGCCGTTAGGGTTTTACCTTCGCCGGTACCCATTTCAGAAATTTTGCCCTTGTGAAGAGAAATACCACCCAACATTTGCACATCGAAGTGACGCATCTTCATGACGCGCTTGGAGCCTTCACGAACAACTGCAAAAGCTTCTGGCAAAATTTTGTCTAGGGATTCACCTTGCGCCACGCGAGTTCGAAACTCGTCAGTTTTGGCGCGCAATTGTTCATCGCTTAAAGCTTCGTACTCAGCTTCTAAGCCATTGATGATCGCAACCGTTTTGCGGTACTGTTTGATTGTGCGGTCGTTGCGACTGCCGAAAATTTGGGTCAGAAAATTGATCGCCATGTTGGTACGTGTCTGACTTTGCCAAAAACGCAAAGCGCAGCCCGCAAATCCTGTCTTAAAGTGGATTCAAAAATACATGCGCACAAGTCGCAAGTGAACGCGACATTTTAACTGCTGAGCGCAGGCAAGTGTCCGAAATTTACCGCAGATGTTCAGGGCTCTCGCATAATGCTGGAATGGCCAGAATCAACCAAGCCCTCACCCTCATGGAAGCGGCGCAAGAATCGCCCAGTTTGGCGCGCTTGACCGAGCTCACCCGAGAATCCAGCCTGCGGCTTCATGCTTTGCAAAACCTGATCCCCAGCCCCTTGCGAAATGCCATTCAGGCCGGGCCTATTGACGGCACCGAATGGTGTCTTCTGGTGAACTCCAATGCCGCGGCGGCCAAGCTGCGTCAAATGCTACCGGCGCTTCAGGCGCATCTGAACAGCCAAGGCTACAGCGTTGAGAAAATTCGCCTCAAAATTCTGCAAAATCCCCGCTGAAAATATGCAGGACGAAAAAAAACCAACCCCAAGGCTGGTTTTTATCAATGGTGCCGCTTGTCGGATTCGAACTGACGACCTACCGCTTACAAGGCGGTTGCTCTACCAACTGAGCTAAAGCGGCACGGGCTGAATTGTAATTCAATAATCGCAGTTTTTCTGAGACGCACTCAGTTTTTGAAAGCGCTTATTTAATTCTGGTGAGGGTTGGGCGCGTAGGTGCTGGCGGGACTGGCTTGTCGGATTGATCTGTCGCTTCAGTTGCATCAGGCACTTTGTACAACTTGTCCATGCCAAGCACTGTGGTTCCCATGGGTACATCGGTGACGGGGAATGACATGCCTTGTCCATTTTCCCGCGCATAGATGGCCATCACGCGATGGATGGGCACCATGATGTCACACGGCTTACCGCCAAAGCGGGCTTTGAATTCGATGAATTCATTGCCCAATTGGAGTGAGCTGGTGGCATCGAAACTGATGTTCAAAACAATCTCACCGCCCTGCACAAACTCACGGGGCACCTGGACCGAGCCATCAACCTTCACAGCCACATAGGGTGTGAAAGAGTGATCGGTACACCACTCGTACATCGCCCGAATGAGGTAAGGGCGAGTAGAGGGAGATTCCAGTGCGTTCATGACCATGGCGTTTTGATGTGGATTTCTAATTGCTTTCGCAATTACTTGCGCATGACCTTTTCTGATGGTGTGAGCGCTTCAATGTAGGCTGGGCGAGAGAAGATGCGTTCTGCATACTTGAGCAAGGGCGCTGCATTTTTGCTCAGGTCAATGCCATAGAAGTCGAGGCGCCAAAGCAAAGGCGCAATGGCCACGTCAAGCATGGAGAAGTTGTCGCCCAGCATGAACTTGTTTTTCAAGAAAACAGGTGCCAATTGGGTCAAACGATCACGGATGTGTGAACGGGCTTTTTCCAAAGCTTTGTCGTTACCCTTGAGCGTGCGGTTTTCCAATGTGGCCACGTGTGTGAACAACTCTTTTTCAAAGTTGAGTAAGAACAAGCGCACGCGTGCGCGGTCGACAGGATCGCCAGGCATGAGTTGGGGGTGTGGAAAACGCTCGTCAATGTACTCGTTGATAATGTTGGATTCGTACAAAATCAAATCACGCTCCACCAAAATAGGCACCTGGCCGTACGGGTTCATGACATTGATGTCTTCGGGTTTGTTGTACAGATCAACATCGCGAATTTCAAAATCCATGCCTTTTTCGAATAGCACAAAGCGGCAACGGTGAGAGAAAGGGCAGGTTGTTCCTGAATAAAGCACCATCATGGTGAAGGCTCCTAAAAATCAAAAAGAGTGGGAAGCCACCGGTTTGGCGGGACTGCCCACTCCATCAATTCGGGCAAAGCCCGAATCACGAGTAATTACTTGATGTCTTTCCAATAAGCGGCGTTCAAACGCCACGCAATGAAAGTGAAGATGGACAAGAAAATCAAGACCCAAACGCCGATGCGCACACGGGTATTTTGGACAGGCTCAGCCATCCATTGCAAGTAGTTCACCAAATCACCCACCGCTTGGTCGTACTGCAAGGGTGTCAAAGTACCTGGCTTGACCGTTTTCCAACCTGTGAAGAATTGCACGGCATGGCCATGCTCTTGACGCTCTTCATAGACCGGCAAGCGCTCACCCTGCAATTCCCAAAATGGATTGGGCATGCCAACGTTGGGGAAAGCCAAGTTATTCCAACCGGTAGGCTTGGTTTCGTCACGGTAATAGGTGCGCAGGTAGGTGTAAAGGTAGTCGGCACCTGTGCCGCCATGACCCGAACGTGAGCGTGCTACCAAAGTGAGGTCGGGGGGCACAGCGCCAAACCAGTCTTTGGCTTGCTTGGGATCAATGTTGGACTTCATGGTCTCGCCCACTTTGTCTGTGGCGAACAAGAGGTTGTCTTTGATTTGTTGGTTGGTTAAGCCAATGTCTTGCAAGCGGTTGTAACGCATGAAAGCTGCCGAATGGCAGTTCAGACAATAGTTCACAAACAGCTTGGCACCGTTTTGCAAAGAGGCCAAGTCATTGGTTTTAACCGGCGCTTTATCCCATGCAATGGCGTTGCCACCAGCCGCTTGGGCACCCGAAATGGCTAAGAAAGCCACACACATACCCAGCAAAAATTTTTGAATTATTTTCATTGTCAAGGACTCCTGGGCTTAGTGCGCAACAAAAACTACGCGGTCAGGTACAGGCTTGGGTGTACCCAACTTGCTCCACCAAGGCATGAGCAAGAAGAAGCCAAAGTAGAACATGGTGCCTACTTGAGAAACACGCTCACCGATGGGAGATGGGGGTTGCACACCCAAATAGCCCAAAATCAGAAAGTCGATCACGAACACAGCGTAAACATACTTGTGCCAATCGGGACGGTAACGAATGGATTTGACAGGGCTGTGATCAAGCCAAGGCAAGAAGAACATGATGATGACCGCACCGCCCATGACCACCACGCCCCAGAACTTGGCATCAATACCGTACATGAGGGCGGAAATGACCACGGCACCGCCCACGACACCTGCTTTGAGAATAGTTGGCATGCTGTTGTTTTTGACTGCCAAAAATGCGCCCACTAACACGCAAACAATGAGGACATACATCATCTCGCCAGTGATGGCGCGCAGCATGGAGTAGTAAGGTGTGAAGTACCAAACGGGGGCGATGTGCAAAGGCGTCTTCAGTGGGTCGGCTGGGATGAAGTTGTTGTACTCCAAGAAGTAGCCACCAAACTCGGGTGCAAAAAACACAATGGCTGTGAACACCATCAAGAAGATGCTGACAGAGAAGATGTCGTGCACGGTGTAGTAAGGATGGAAGGGAATACCATCCAAGGGGTGGCCCTGTGCGTCTTTGGGTGCATTGGGCGCCTTGATTTCAACACCATCTGGGTTGTTTGAGCCCACTTCATGCAACGCAATGATGTGCGCCACTACCAAGCCCAACAAAACCAAAGGCACTGCAATGACGTGGAAGCTGAAGAAGCGGTTCAAAGTGGCATCACCCACCACAAAATCGCCGCGAATGAGCAAAGCCAAATCGGGACCGATGAAGGGGATGGCGGAAAACAAGTTGACGATCACTTGTGCGCCCCAGTAGGACATTTGACCCCAAGGCAACAAGTAACCCATGAAGGCCTCGGCCATCAGGCACAAGAAGATGGCACAACCGAAAATCCAGACCAATTCACGTGGCTTTCGGTAGCTTCCATACATGAGGCCGCGGAACATATGCAGGTACACCACAACGAAGAAAGCAGAGGCGCCCGTGGAGTGCATGTAGCGAATGAGCCAACCCCAAGGGACATCGCGCATGATGTATTCAACAGATGCAAACGCAAGGTTGGCATCGGGTTTGTAATGCATCACCAAGAAAATGCCAGTGACGATTTGGATCACCAGAACGAGCAATGACAAAGCACCGAAGACATACCAAATGTTCAAATTTTTGGATGCGTAATACTCGCTCATGTGAGCTTTGAACAACGAAGTCGCTGGGAAGCGGTTGTCCACCCAATTCATGAGCTTCTCGCCTGCAGAGGCGTTAGGGGAAATTTCCTTGAATTCAGCCATGTTGGTATGCCTCAAGCCTTCTTGTCTTCACCGATCAGCAACTTGCTGTCGGACAGGTACATGTGCGGTGGCACTTCCAAGTTGTCGGGTGCGGGCTTATTTTTAAACACGCGGCCGGCCAAATCAAAGGTGGAACCGTGGCAAGCGCACAAGAAACCACCCTGCCAATCGTCTGGCAAAGATGGCTGAGCGCCTGACTGAAATTTGTCGCCAGGCGAGCAACCCAAATGGGTGCAAATACCAACCGCCACCATGAACTCCGGCTTGATAGAGCGGTGCGTGTTTTTAGCGTAATCGGGGGTTGG
>CANHXV010000017.1 GCA_947464665.1 Comamonadaceae bacterium | reverse complement strand
GGCACATCTTGGTTGAAAAAGAAGACGAAGCCAAGGCCCTCATTGCCGAGCTGAAAAAAGGTGGAAAGTTTGAAGATTTGGCGAAGTAAGCTTCCAAAGATCCAGGCTCAGGCGCCAACGGTGGCGATCTAGACTGGGCCAGTGCAGCCAGTTATGTCCCTGAGTTTTCCAATGCCATGATCAAGCTTGAAAAAGGTCAACTGACAGACACGCCTGTTAAGAGCCAATTCGGTTTTCACATCATTCGTGTCGATGACGTGCGTGAAGCGCAGTTGCCCAAATTGGACGAAGTGAAACCACAAATTAGCCAACAGCTGACGCAATCTAAATTGGGCAAATTCCAAGAAGATTTGCGAGCTAAGGCCAAAGTCAAATAAAGAAATTCGGCTTCAGCTTACCCTGGTTTTCAAGGGCTCACAAAGCACTTAGGACTTCACGTTCCAAGTGCTTTTTTTACTTTATCCAACGCCTTGCGTTCTGCCACATTCTGAGCCAGGGGCTGAACGCCGACACGTCTTCGGGGGTGTAGCTCATTTGAACATTCCGAAAGACTCGCTCAGGGTGCGGCATCATGGCTGTAAATCGCCCATCAGGCGTGGTGACCGCGGTGAGACCTGCCGGGCTGCCATTGGGATTGGCTGGATAGTTTTCTGTCACTGCGCCCGTGTTGTCGACAAAACGCATAGCCGCAATGGCTCGTTTCGCATGACCCCGGAACTTGAAGTTGGCAAATCCTTCGCCATGCGCTACAGCAATGGGCATGCGGCTTCCAGCCATGTCTTGGAAGAAAAGACTGGGCGATGCCAAGACTTCGACCATTGATAGTCGAGCTTCAAAGCGTTCACTTTGATTGCTTGTAAATCTAGGCCAGTCTTGCGCCCCCGGAATGATGTCGGCCAGTTCAGCAAACATCTGGCAACCATTGCACACCCCTAACCCAAAAGTGTCTGTGCGTGAAAAGTAAGTTTTGAATTCATCGGACAACAAAGGATTGAAAGTAATGCTGCGAGCCCAACCGATACCAGCACCTAAAGTGTCGCCATAACTGAAGCCACCACAAGCCACAAGCCCTTGAAAATCTTTCAAACTCACGCGGCCTGTTTGTAAGTCAGTCATATGAACATCATGCGACTCGAACCCGACTTGAGCAAAAGCATAGGCCATTTCCACATGCGAATTGACACCTTGCTCACGCAAAATGGCGACACGAGGTTTCGACAGATTGAGCCAAGGTGCTGCCACATTCTCCTCTGGCTTAAAGCTGAGAGAAACATGCAAGCCTGGATTGCTCAAATGACCCACACCTGCATGCTCCATGTCTGCGCAGGCGGCATTATCGCGTTGTCGGCATATTTTCCAGCTGACGCTGTCCCAAACTTGGTGCAAATCTTCTAACTTTGCAGCGAAAATTTCTTTGGCATCGCGCCAAATACTCAAAGAACCCACGCCTTTGTCGATGGCTGAAAGAGCCGGCCTCGTTTTGCCAACAACATGACTGTGTTTGGAGAGGCTATGCTCGCGCAAGACTTGCATCACCTCTGCACGGTCTTGGGTTGCAATTTGAATGATCACGCCCAACTCTTCGTTGAACAAAGCCTTGAGGCTCAACTCTTCTCTTCGGGCACTAACTTGCTGTGCCCAATTTTTGGCATCACCGTACTCCGCGCGACTGTCAGAAATGCCATCACCTTCTGTGACCAACATGTCCAGATTGAGGGCAACGCCCACTTGACCCGCGAAACACATCTCTGCCACGGCGCTCAATAAACCACCATCACTTCGATCATGGTAAGCCAAAATTTTGCCTTGAGAGCGAAGCAAATTAATGACCTTGACCAAATTCACCATGTTTTCGGGTGCCTCTAAATCGGGTACTCGATCGCCAGATTGATTCAAAACTTGGCTCAAGATGCTGCCGCCCATGCGGTTTTGTGCGTGTCCAAGGTCAATCAAAATCAAAGAGGTGTCTGCAATGTGGGCATTCAATTGCGGCGTCAGGGTACCGCGTACATCTTGTAAGCTGGCAAATGCACTGACGATCAAGCTCACAGGCGAGGTCACTTTGTGCGTAACACCCTCGTCTGACCATTGTGTTTTCATCGACAAGCTGTCTTTGCCCACAGGAATGGAAATGCCCAGGGCTGGGCACAATTCAAGGCCAATAGCCTTGACGGTCTCATAAAGTGCCGCATCTTCCCCGGGCTCGCCACACGCAGCCATCCAGTTGGCACTGAGTTTGACGCGATCAAGTTCAATGGGGGCAGCCAACAAATTGGTGATAGCCTCGGCCACCGCCATCCGTCCAGAAGCCGCTGCATTCACGCTAGCCAAGGGTGTGCGTTCACCCATGCTCATGGCCTCTCCTTGAAAGCCTTGGTAGTCCGCCAGTGTCACTGCGCAATCGGCCACGGGTACTTGCCATGGCCCCACCATTTGATCCCGGTGGGTTAAACCACCCACAGTTCGATCGCCAATGGTGATCAGGAATCGTTTTGACGCAACCGTAGGATGACTGAGCACACTCAGGATGGACTCGTGCAAACTCACACCGGTCAGATCCAAGGGCGAGGTGCTGCGGTGCACTGAAATGACATCGCGATGCATTTTGGGGGGTTTGCCCAACAACACATTCATTGGCATGTTCACAGGATGCTTTGAGCTCTCGTCTAAGAACTTGTCGTCAGACACAATCAGTTGACGTTCGTCTGTGGCAACACCGACTACCGCAAATGGGCAACGCTCGCGATCACAAAACGATTTGAACAAATGAAGCGATTCAGGCGCAATCGCCAAGACATACCGCTCTTGACTTTCATTTGACCAGATCTCTTTGGGTGAGAGGCCCGAAGCTTCTAAGGGGACTGCACGCAAATCAAAGCGTGCGCCTCGCCCTGCATCGTTTGTTAATTCTGGAAAGGCGTTGGACAAACCGCCAGCACCAACGTCATGAATCGCCAAAATAGGATTGGCATGGCCCATGACCCAGCAATGGTTAATGACTTCCTGCGCGCGCCTTTCAATTTCGGGATTACCGCGTTGTACAGAGTCAAAATCTAAGTTGGCTGCATTGGCACCCGAAGCCATTGAACTGGCCGCACTGCCACCCATGCCAATGCGCATTCCGGGACCGCCCAATTGAACCAAAAGGGTGCCAGCAGGAAATTGAATTTTCTGAGTTTGAAGAGCGTCAATGACACCCAAACCGCCTGCAATCATGATGGGCTTGTGATAACCACGAACAACGCCATCGACCACTTGCTCGTATTCACGAAAGTAACCCAACAAATTGGGACGGCCAAATTCATTGTTGAACGCTGCGCCTCCAAGGGGCCCCTCAATCATGATTTGCAGAGGGCTTGCAATGTGATCAGGTTTGCCATGGGGGCTATCCCATAATTTAGAGACTGTGAAACCTGTTAAACCCGCCTTGGGTTTGGAGCCCCGTCCTGTTGCGCCTTCATCTCGAATTTCGCCACCGGCTCCCGTAGAAGCGCCCGGAAAAGGGGAAATGGCGGTAGGATGATTGTGGGTTTCAACCTTCATCAGCACATGGTGCAGCGCCGCTTCTTTTTGATAGACACCCCCTTGTTTGGCCACAAAACGTTCTACTTCATGGCCAGCCATGACAGAAGCGTTGTCTGTATATGCAACCACTGTGAGCTGAGGATTTTGTTGATGAGTATGTCGAATCATGCCAAACAGACTGCGCGTTTGCTCTCTTCCATCGATGGTAAATTGCGCATTGAAAATTTTGTGCCTGCAGTGCTCGCTGTTTGCTTGGGCAAACATCATCAATTCAACATCACTGGGGTTTCTGCCCAACTGTTTGAATGAGCTCAAAAGGTAATCTATTTCGTCTTCTGCCAATGCCAGGCCAAATTCTTGGTTGGCTTTCGCTAAAGCTCCGCGGCCGCCTTCAAGCACATCGACGTGCAAAAGTGATTGCGCCTGCAACTCGGTAAACAGCGCCAAGGCATCTTCTTGTTTTGCAAGAATGGACTCCGTCATTCTGTCGTGCAATAAGTCTGACAATTTCAACAGAATGTCAGCCGTAGGGGTTTGGGCCGCGACAGCATTTTTAAAATGCAGTGAATACACCAGCAATCGTTCAATGCGCCGGACATTCAACCCACAGTTGTGAGCGATGTCAGTTGCTTTCGACGCCCAAGGCGACACCGTGCCAAGTCTGGGCGTTACAAAAATTTGAAGGCTTGCAGTGGGGGGCGACGAAGCCGTTGGGTTGAATGGTTCACCGTAGGTAAGCAACTCAGACAAAACCGACTTTTGCGCAGAGTCAAGGGGCGAGGCACTGGCAACCAAATGAACATATTGGCCCGTGAGCGACCTGATGCCAGGGCAAATAACTTGCAAGCGCGGGAGCAATTGCTGGATCCGAAAATCGCTGAGGGCGTTACCGCCTTCCAAGATAAGAGTTTGCAGGGTCACAGGGTGGCCTTGAGGGCAATAGGGAAAGGTGTCTCAAATACCGCTGACTGGGGCATTGAACGAAGCATTATTTTAACCGCTGGCCGTGCACATTTCTGCAAAGTTGGGCTCAGGATGGGATAATCGTGCCCCATGACAATCACCCTTAAAGACAATGATGGCGCTACCGGCATGCGGGTGGCGGGCCGACTGGCATCTGAAGTCCTCGACTATTTGACGCCCTTTGTGAAGCCCGGCGTCACGACCAACGAACTGGACAAACTGGCTCATGATTACATGGTCCAGGTTCAAGGCACCATACCCGCACCCCTGAATTATCAGCCGCCGGGTTACTCGCCCTACCCCAAATCCATTTGCACCTCCATCAACCACCAGGTCTGCCACGGCATTCCCAACGAAAAGTTGCTCAAAAAGGGCGATATCGTCAATATCGACATCACGGTCATCAAAGATGGATGGCATGGCGACACCAGTCGCATGTTCATTGTGGGCGATGCCTCCATCGCAGCCAAACGTCTTTGCGCTGTGACCTATGAGGCCATGTGGCACGGCATCGTGCAAGTCAAGCCTGGCGCCTACTTAGGCGATATTGGGTGGGCCATTCAAAAGTTCGCTGAAAACTTAGGCTTTTCCATTGTCAGAGAATTTTGTGGCCATGGCATTGGCCGCGTATTTCACGAAGAGCCACAGGTTTTGCATTATGGAAAACCTGGCACTTTGGATGAGCTCAAAGCGGGTATGACGTTCACCATCGAACCCATGATCAATGCCGGCAAGCGCGACATCAAAGAAATGGGCGACGGTTGGACCATCGTCACCAAAGACCGAAGTTTGTCGGCTCAATGGGAACATACCATTTTGGTCACCGAGACCGGCTATGAAGTGCTCACACTGTCTGCCGGAAGTCCGCCTGCGCCTGATTTTGTCAAAGGTTAAAGCATGACCGATTTGTCGGCATTGAAAGACAAATACCGACAGGAAAAGCAGGCCCTGTGGTCTCACATTGCCAAAACTACAGCCAATGGACGAGGACTCAAACCCACATTGGTTCGTGTGGCCAAACTGGCAGACAAACTGCTTGTGCAACTTTGGCGCAATGCTGATTTTGGGCAAAGTGCAGCATTGATTGCCGTTGGCGGCTATGGCCGCGGCGAGCTCTTTCCGTCTTCAGACGTTGATGTTTTGGTTTTACTGCCAGACAACGTCATCGCAGAAGAATCTCCTTTGCTGAAAGCTAAGTTAGAGACCTTCATCGGCAGTTGTTGGGACAGTGGCCTTGAAATTGGCTCTAGTGTTCGAACCCTCAGAGATTGCCTAGAAGAATCCGAAAAAGACATCACCGTCAAAACTTCCCTTTTAGAAAGCCGACTCCTGACAGGCAATCTGGCGCTGTACCAGCAATTCGAACAAAGTTATCAAGATGTCATGGATTCACATGCATTCTTTGTCGCTAAAACTCTTGAATTGAATCAGCGCCATAACAAGTTTGAAAATACACCCTACTCTCTTGAACCCAATTGCAAAGAGTCACCCGGCGGGCTTCGAGATCTCCAAATTATTTTATGGGTTGCAAGAGCTGCAGGTTTAGGCCACACATGGGACGATTTGGCCGCCAGAGGTTTGGCGACTCAGCTAGAAGTCAAGCAAATTAAACGCAACGAAGCTGTGCTCAGCCTAATTCGTGCAAGGCTTCATTTGCTGGCCAAACGGCGAGAAGATCGCTTGGTATTTGATTTGCAACATGCCTTGGCAGAAGCATTTGGCTACAAAGCCCAAAGCACCCCCGAAGGCAAGCACAAGCAAAGAGCCAGTGAAGTTTTGATGCGTCAGTATTATTGGGCTGCCAAAGCAGTCACGCAACTGAACCAAATATTGCTTTTGAACATTGAAGAGCACTTGCAAGCACAGCGTGGCGATCTTCGGGTTGAGGTGCGCAAACTTAACGAACATTTTTTTGAAATCAACGGGCTATTGGAAGTAGCTCAAGACGATCTCTATCAAAAACACCCGCACGCCATCTTAGAAACATTTTTGCTTTTTCAGCAGACACCTGGGGTTAAGGGGCTGTCGGCTAAAACGCTGCGTGCACTTTACAACGTGCGCGGCGTGATGGATGCCAACTTTAGGCGAGACCCTGTCAACCGAGCCACTTTCTTAAAAATTCTTCAAGAAAGTCAAGGCATCACACATGCCCTTCGCCTGATGAATCAAACGTCTGTTCTGGGACGCTATCTGTGGGTATTTAGAAACATTGTGGGTCAAATGCAGCACGACTTGTTTCACGTTTACACCGTTGACCAACACATCTTGATGGTCCTGCGAAATGTGCGACGTTTCTTTATAGCCGATCATGCACACGAATACCCTTTTTGCTCTCAACTGGCAGCCGGTTGGGACAAGCCATTCATCCTCTACACCGCAGCTTTGTTCCATGATATTGCCAAGGGCAGGGGTGGTGACCATTCAAAACTGGGCGTTTTAGAGGTTAAGCGCTTTTGTCGACAACATGGTATCGGTTCAGATGATGCCAAGCTCATTGCTTTTTTGGTTGGCGAACATTTGATGATGAGTCATGTGGCACAAAAAGAAGATCTCAGTGACCCTGATGTCATTGCAGCTTTTGCCAAACGCGTCGGCAATGAACGTCGACTGACTGCTTTGTACCTTCTCACTGTTGCAGACATTCGTGGCACAAGCCCCAAAGTTTGGAATGCCTGGAAAGGCAAACTTCTAGAAGACCTTTACAAGTACACCTTGCGCGTACTGGGCGGCAGAGCCCCTGATGCCAACGCAGAAGTTGAATCACGCAAACGCGAGGCGCTGGTCGAGTTGGCAAGACACTCCGAACCCCACGATGGTCAAAAAGCTTTATGGGACACTTTGGATGTTGGCTACTTCATGCGTCACGATGCCAGTGAAATTGCATGGCATGCAAGACAACTTTCTAGGTATATTTCTCGCGTTGAAGTTGCCCCTGTTTCCAACTTGAATGGCAAATGCATTGTACGGGCCAGAATTTCCCCCTTGGGTGAAGGGCTTCAAGTGTTGGTTTACACAGAAGACCAAACGGATTTATTTGCGCGAATTTGTGGTTACTTTGATCAAGCCGGGTTCAGCATTTTGGATGCCAAGATTCATACGGCTAAGAATGGCTTTGCCTTAGATACTTTTCAGGTGGTGACCTCGCTGTTACCAGAGCACTATCGCGAACTGATCACCATGGTGGAGTCTGGCCTTAGCGTCACTATCAACCAAAAGGGCAGCCTGCCCCCCCCCACCAAGGGGCGGGTCTCAAGGCGCGTCAAAAACTTTCCCATTGCACCTCGCATCACTTTGCACCCCGATGAAAAAGCTCAGAGCTGGCTTTTGGCCATTTCCGCCAGCGACAAAATGGGATTGCTCTACAGCGTTGCCACCGTACTGGCCAAACACAGCATTAGCCTGAAATTGGCCAAGATCAGCACCTTAGGTGAACGCGTTGAGGACACGTTCTTGATTGAAGGTTCCGCGCTTCAACACAATCGTGAACAAATTGAAATAGAAACTGAATTGCTTCAAGTTTTGCAGTCTTAGTCTTGCACTGAGCGCTGCGTTCTAATTTTTCAATGCTTTAACTTTTTTTCCGCGGCGGCAAACCTGTGTGTTGTGTGAGCACACTGCCCCTTTTGGGCGATGCTGCTGCGCTAGGCGTGCTGTTTTTGCGGCGCGCACTTTGATAGTCATCTGACAACGGTTGCCATGTAGGAATCAAGTGGTGCTTACCATTGCCAATAAGGTCTGATCGGCCCATGGCCTTGAGTGCATCACGCAAGAGAGGCCAATGCTTGGCATCGTGATACCGCAAGAACGCTTTGTGTAATCTGCGACGCTTTTCGCCTTTGACCACATCGACCTTTTCACTGTCACGCGTAATTTTGCGCAAAGGATTTTTGGTGGTGTGGTACATGGCTGTGGCTGTAGCCATTGGACTGGGATAAAACGTTTGAACTTGATCGGCCCGAAAACCATTTTTCTTAAGCCATATGGCCAGGTTCATCATGTCTTCATCGCTTGTGCCTGGGTGTGCTGCAATGAAGTAAGGCACCAAGAACTGTTTCTTGCCGGCTTCTGCACTGAACTTGTCAAACATGCTCTTAAACTTGTCATAAGAGCCAATGCCTGGCTTCATCATCTTGGTGAGCGGGCCTGACTCAGTGTGTTCCGGTGCAATTTTCAAATAGCCACCCACATGGTGAGTCACCAACTCTTTCACATACTCAGGGCTTTGAACCGCCAAGTCGTAGCGCAAACCGGAGCCGATCAGGATCTTTTTGATGCCCTTCAAACTCCGGGCTTTGCGGTACATCTGAATCAGGGGACCGTGGTCTGTGGTGAGGTTGCTGCAAATGCCGGGGAACACACAACTGGGCTTGCGGCAAGCCGCTTCAATTTCGGGTGATTTGCAGCCCAAACGGTACATGTTGGCCGTGGGGCCGCCCAAATCAGAAATGACGCCCGTGAAACCCTTGACCTTGTCGCGAATGTCCTCAATTTCACGCAACACGGAAGCTTCACTGCGGCTTTGAATAATACGGCCCTCATGCTCCGTGATCGAGCAAAAAGTGCAGCCGCCGAAGCAGCCCCGCATGATGTTCACAGAAAAACGAATCATTTCCCAGGCTGGGATTTTGGTGACACCATCGTGCGAGCCATTTTCATCGGCATAGATGGGGTGCGGACTGCGCGCATAAGGCAAATCAAATACGGCATCCATTTCGGCTGTGGTAAGTGGAATGGGTGGCGGCGTGATCCAGACATCGCGCGCGGTCATTCCCTCGCCATGCGCTTGCACCAAACAGCGAGCGTTGCCCGGATTGGTCTCTAAGTGCAATACACGGTTGGCGTGCGCATACAGCACTGCATCAGATTTGACTTGCTCATAACTGGGCAAGCGGATGACACTTTTGTCACGCGGAGGCACTTTGTGCAAACCTTTGCCTGTCATGGCAGCCATCTGTGGATTGGGTACAAATTTGAGTGGCTTTACTTGCGCATTTTTTTGATCGGCCACAGACTGGGCTTCATCTTCTCTGGCGCAAGTGGCGCCATTCTCACGCGCCTGGTCTGAAATCATGAGGTAGGGATTGACGTGTGCCTCAACATGCCCAGGCGTGTCTACCGAAGACGAATCAATTTCAAACCAGCCATCTGGCGTTTGACGACGAACAAAAGCCGTGCCGCGAACATCGACAATATCGTGAACAGATTCTTTGGCAGCCAACCGGTGTGCAATTTCAACCACTGCGCGCTCAGCATTGCCATAGAGCAGCAAATCACATTTACTGTCAACCACAATGGATCGGCGCACTTTATCTGACCAATAATCATAGTGCGCAATGCGCCGCAATGAACCTTCAATGCCGCCCAATACAATGGGCACATCTGGAAAAGCTTCGCGACAGCGTTGGCTGTAGACAATGGCAGCCCTGTCGGGTCGTTTGCCGCCAACGTCGCCTGCAGTATAGGCATCGTCAGATCTAATTTTTCGATCAGCCGTGTAACGGTTAATCATGGAATCCATATTGCCTGCTGTGACGCCCCAAAATAAATTGGGCTTGCCCAAAGCGCGAAACGGATCAGGACTTTGCCAATCTGGCTGGGCAATGATGCCGACTCGAAATCCTTGTGCCTCTAGCATGCGACCAATAACGGCCATTCCAAAACTTGGATGGTCGACATAGGCGTCACCTGTGACCAAAACGATGTCGCAACTGTCCCAGCCCAATTGCGTCATTTCAGCGCGACTCATGGGTAAAAAGGGTGCCGTGCCAAAACGCGCCGCCCAGAACTTGCGATAGCTGTTCAGAGGTTTGGCGTTGCGCGGAAAAAAGGAGACGTCAACCAGTGCGTTCATGGGCTTAATTTGAGAATGCAGTAGTTTAGAGCCTCTTTGGGAACATATCTCTCAGAGGGTTTCTACAATCGGCCCTTGGGACTGTTGAGTTCTTCAATTTTCAGCCATTTGACACTCTAAAGCTTCAGCGATAATTCAAACATGTCTACTGAAGTTCAAGATTCTCGACAACCTCAATCTAAAAAAGAGTTGTTCTTGGTTTTCACATTCTTGGCACTCCAAGGGTTTGGCGGGGTTTTGGCCGTTGTTCAAAACGAGCTGGTGGAGCGCAGAAAGTGGATGACAAAGGCTCAATTTGTCGATGAATGGTCTGTTGCGCAAGTGATGCCAGGGCCCAACGTGGTGAATCTTTGCTTGATGATTGGCGGGAAATATTTTGGCATTGCAGGCGCATTAGCGGCTGTTTGCGGCCTAATCAGCGGTCCCCTTGTGGTGGTTCTAGTTCTGGCCATTTTGTTTGGTGGCGTGGCCGACAATCCTGTTGCGCAAGGAGCCCTGAAAGGCATGGGTGCTGTGTCAGCTGGCTTGGTCATTGCAACGGGGCTTAAGCTGGGCACCACCTTGCCCAAAAATCCAATGGGACTTTGGACAGCCATTGCGTTTACTGCCCTTTCATTTGCGTGTGTAGGCATTTTGAGATGGTCATTGCCTTGGGTTTTACTTGGCTTAGGAAGCTTGGCCTGCTTGATCACCTTCCGCGCATTGAAACATATGCATACAACGCCTGACACCCCAAAAGATTCAGATCAGGGGGCACGTTAAGCATGAGCTTGCAACTCAGTCCTCAAGATTGGTTGGACGTGTTCATGCATTTTGCCGTTTTGTCCCTGATGGGGATTGGTGGTGCGATCACAACGGTGCCAGAAATGCACCGATACTTGGTCATTGAAAAAAGTTGGCTGACAGACTCGTCCTTTTCCTCGTCCATTGCTTTGGCTCAGTCTGCGCCAGGTCCTAACGTGCTTTTTGTCGCTCTCATGGGCTGGCAAGTAGGCATCAGTGCAGGTGGGGGCTTAAACGCAGGCGCCAGTGCGTGGTGGCTTGGCCTGTTGGGTGTGTTCCTCACCATGTTGGGGATCATGTTGCCCTCTTCTATCCTGACATACAAAGCCACGAAATGGGCCCATCTCAACCGAGACCTGATCTCTGTACAAGCTTTCAAATCTGGCATGGCTCCCATTGTCATTGGGCTCTTGGTCTCAACGGGTTGGCTGTTGTCGGCTGCTCACAGCGACCTTGCGCAAGACTGGAAACTCTGGTTGGTGACAGCCATCGCAACTTTGGTGGTGTGGCGCACTTCAATTCATTTGTTGTGGTTGATAGCAGCCGGCGGCATTTTGGGTGCTGCGGGCCTGCTGTGAGCTCATGAACCCAAACGCTGCCGAACCGCTTCAAACAAACATATACCGCTGGCCACCGACACATTCAAGCTTTCGACGGCACCTTGCATAGGGATGCCAACTAACTCATCACAAGTTTTGCGAGTGAGCTGTCGCATACCAGGTCCTTCAGCACCTAAGACCAGAGCAACCGGACTTTTAAGATCAGCTTGGTAAATATTGCGAGGGGCATCTCCACTGGTGCCAATGATCCAAATAGATCTTTCCTTGAGTTCGCCTAGGGTTCTCGCCAAATTCGTCACCATGAAATACGGCACCGTTTCAGCTGCACCGCTAGCGACTTTGGCCACAGTAGCATTGATGCCGGCAGCATGGTCTTTGGGTGCAATGACAGCATGCGCACCCGCACCATCGGCCACGCGCAAACAGGCACCAAGATTGTGTGGGTCTGTGACTCCATCCAAGACTAAGAGCAAGGGCGGGCCCTGAACTTGGTCTAACAAATCGTCAAGCGAATGGGCTTGCGGCAAGGTTTCAACGCGAGCTGCAACACCCTGGTGGCCATGGCTGCCAGCCAACTTGGCCAATCGCATGCTGTCGGCTTCAATGAGGCGGACACCAGCCTCCTGTGCGCGTTCAATGAATTGCCGCATACGGGCATCGCGGCGTGTGGTTTCAAAATAGATCTCAACGATCGATTGAGGCGCTGTTTTTAAACGAACACCTACAGCATGGAAACCGAAAAGAATTTTGGGAGAAGACATGCCCCAATTATCGTTGGGATATGAGTTGTCCCGCTTGCAGCGTGAGAGTTCTATCGCAGCGAGAAGCTAGTTTTTGATCATGCGTGACCAAAATCAGGGTCGTTCCGCGTGCCTGATTCATGGACAGCATCAAATCCATGATGCTTTCGCCTGTTAGAGCATCTAGACTGCCTGTTGGTTCATCCGCCAAGAGGAGTTGAGGTTGAACCACAAAGGCTCGGGCAAGCGCAACACGCTGTTGTTCTCCCCCACTGAGAACTTTGGGAAAATGTTTCAGTCTTTCTGCCAGACCTACTTGCGCCAAAATATCTTTGGCCAATTGAGATGCGTTACGTAAGCCAGCCAATTCTAGGGGCAGCATGACATTTTCCAGTGCCGACAAATGGCCCATCAATTGAAAATTTTGAAACACAAAGCCCAGCTTTTGTCCGCGCCATGCAGCTCGCTGGTCCTCTGTCATGTCAAAAATTTGCAGGCCTGCCAGTGAAACCTTGCCTTCGGTTGGTGTATCTAAACCTGCCATGATGGACAACAAAGTGCTTTTTCCAGAACCAGAGGCCCCCAAAATGGCAACAGATTCCCCAGCCTGCACGGAGAAATCAATATCACGCAAAATAGCCAACGGCCCCCCAACATCACTGACCACCTTACTGACGTGACTGACTGAAATCATTGTTTCTGACATGTACCCATTTTCCTTACAACGACGATACTTTAACTGGCTTGTGGTGAGCTTGTTCTGCGCGGGTTTTTGCTTACCCCTTTGGGCCAGCGCTCAATCACCCAACGCCGATGCCAAGTCCATCTCAAGCCCTGAGAAAATTGTGCTGATAGTGGGCGATTCTTTGAGTGCAGAGTACGGTCTTACTCGAGGGACGGGCTGGGTACAGTTGATGAGTGAGCAAGCTGCCAAAGAGATGGTGAAAGTGCGAATTGTCAATGCCAGCATCAGCGGAGACACGAGCTCAGGCGGTGTCAGCAGATTGCCACAACTGCTGCAAATTCACAAACCTCATCTTTTGATTGTGGAACTGGGGGGCAACGATGCGCTTCGAGGATTGAGCATGCGAATGACACAAAAAAATTTAAGCAGCATGGCCAAAGAGGCCAAGAAAACAGGAGCCAAAGTGATGATCGTTGCCATGCAAATACCCCCCAACTACGGCGCCAACTATGCGCAACAAATTGCACAAGCTTATCAATCGGTGTCTAAAGAAACTGGCGCTGAGCTGAACAGCAGTTTTTTAAAAGGCATTGCAGACGATGCCGATTCCTTAAAGTGGTTTCAGCCAGACCGCATTCACCCCAACGAAGCTGCGCAAAGCACCATGATGAAAAATATTTGGCCTCAACTTAAAAGAATGTTGGGCGAGCAGAAATAAGCCGCTGTCTTTGGAGTCGCCTAAAAATCAAGAGTTTTGAGGCGTATCAGAATCTGGCAAGGCTGCGTTGGCTTCATCTGCAAAGCCTTCTGAAGGAGTCTCAGGCGAATCTGATCTTTTCTCAGACTTGGCTTTCAATTTGTCTTCTTTTTTGCGTTTCTTCGCCAATTCTTTTTGACGTTTTTCGTAGCCGTAATTGGGAGTTGCCAAGGTATTTCTTTCTATTGAATGGCTCCACTGTATCAGCTTGCCATTCAATCTTTAAAGACGTCTAAAAATTCAAGCACTGTTTCGCAGTCTGGGCCAAATCATGAATCAAATCTTGAGGATCTTCAAACCCTGTTGAAAAACGCACCAAATGGCCTTTTTGAAGTTGCGAAGGCCACTGGGAGCGCATGCTGGAAATGTTGTACGGGACCACCAAACTAACGGGTCCGCCCCAACTGTAGCCTAACTTGAACAAAGTCAAGCTGTCGCAAAATGAATCGACTTGGGTTTGTGTCAAGGATGGATGCAGCATGACGCTGAACAGCCCTGCTGCTTTTCCAGGCCCACCTTGAGGAGCGCACAAGGCTTGCCAATGGCGATACCCAGGGGCTCCCTCTAAAGCGGGATGAAGTACCTGAACGCACACTTTTTGGCCTTTCCACCATTGCGCCAACTGACGGGCAGAATGATCTTGTGCCGCATAGCGCAAAGAAATGGTGGGCAATGAGCGAAGAATACTTTCTATGTCGTTGGCGCCCACACAAATTCCCAATCGCATCATGGTCATTTTGAGTTTCAAAGCCAATACGTCGTCACAGGTCATGACACTGCCCATGAGTACATCGCCACCCCCACTGGGATATTTGGTCAGCGCATGCGCGGTGAAATCAACGGACAAACTGCCATCACCCAACAGATCAAAGGGCTTGAATGCAAGTCCTGCCCCCCATGTATTGTCTAAAGCGGTTAAAACGCGATGAGATTGACACACTTTGATCAAGCCAATCAAGTCTGGAAACTCCATGCTGACTGAGCCTGGGGCTTCTAACCAAACAAGTTGGGTATTGGGTTTGATTTTGGATGCCAAATCTTGAGGATCCATGGCATCGTAGTAAGTGTGAGAGATACCAAACGATGCCAACTCACCTTCGGCCAACACCTTATTAGGGCCGTAAGAGTTGTCGGGAAGCAAAACATGATCGCCCGTTTTCAAAACCGCAAACGACGCAACCGCCAAGGCAGACAAACCGCTAGGGGTCAGCACACAATGTTTACCACCTTCGAGCGCGCAAAGACGTTCTTCAAGCGTGAAGCTTGTGGGCGTGCCATGCGTGCCGTAGGTGTATGCAGATTTGTCTTTCCATTCGCGTTGCCGCATGGCGGCCACATTTGGAAAGAAAACCGTAGAGGCTTTGAAAATACCCGGTTGAGGGGCCTGAAACTCAGCGGGGGGGATATAACCGTGGTGAATCAGCTGGGTCGACATATGGGATGAGTTTTTTTCATTCATCCCACCATACTACCTTCAGACTTGCCACTTTGCCATTAATTTTGCAGGATTCATGCTGTCATAGCCTTCAAAAGGCTGATGGATCCAAGGGTTGGTCGGTAGAAATTCAACAGAGTAATCAGGCTGAAAACCGGAAAGTCCCTTGGTCCAAATGACAGCACTGCGCAGCTCAGTGATCGGCTTGTAATTGGTTTTCAACATGTCTACCACCGCATGCAGGGTGTGGCCCGAGTCGGCCAGGTCGTCGACCAACAAAACACGCCCTGCAATCTCACCTTTAGGGGTGGTGATGAAACGGGCAATATCCAAGTGACCCTGAACAGTGCCAGCATCGGCACGGTAAGAGCTAGTGGACATGATGGCCAAGGGTTTGTTGAAAATGCGGGACAAAATATCACCAGGGCGCATGCCGCCCCTTGCCAAACACAAAATGGTATCGAACTCCCACCCTGATTGGTGCACCTTGATGGCCAACTTTTCAATCAGATTGTGGTATTCGTCGTAGCTTACGTACAGGTGTTTGCCGTCTTCGGTCAGCATGCAGATTCTCCAGAGGTTGGTTCAGTTCACTTACGGTGAAAAGAGATGATGAAATCAATTAAAGAGGCGTTAAAAAAGGGTGGTGCATCAAAATGGTGTGATCACGGTCAGGACTGGTCGACACCAAGTGAATGGGAACGCCCGTGATGTGCTCAATGCGCTGCAAATACAAACGCGCATTGATTGGCAATTTGTCAAATTGTGTGACGCCCACTGTGCTGTCAGTCCAGCCTTCAATGGTTTCGTAAATGGGCTTGCAACGTTCAATGTCTTCAGCACCCATGGGCAGGATGTCCACAATGTCGCCATCCAAATCGTACCCTGTGCAAAGCTTTAACTCTTTCAAACCGTCTAGGACATCGAGTTTGGTAATGCACAGCCCCGTCAAACCGTTGACTTGAGCACTTCGTTTGAGCAAAGCAGCATCGAACCAACCACAGCGACGGCTGCGACCTGTTGTAACGCCCTTTTCAGCGCCTACTGTGCTCATGTGCCAGCCAGGCGTGCCTTCTTTTTCCCAATCCAACTCGGTTGGAAAAGGGCCGCCGCCAACCCGCGTGCAATAAGCTTTGGTAATGCCCAAAACATAATGTAATAAGCTTGGACCTACACCTGATCCTGCTGCCGCGTTACCAGCCACGCAGTTGCTAGATGTAACGTAGGGGTATGTGCCGTGATCAACATCGAGCAGAGTGCCCTGAGCACCTTCAAACAACAAGTTAGCGCCTAAGCGGTGTGCATCGTTCAGTTCGCGAGATACATCGGCCATCATGGGTTTCAAAAGTTCTGCATGCTCCATGGCTTCTTTGAAAACCACGTCAAACTGAACTTCACCGTTTTTGACATAAGGCTTGAGTGCATCGCCGAAAATGAATTTCTCAGAACCCAAATAAGTTTTCAAAACATGGTTATGCAAATCCAAAAGCTCTTTGAGTTTGTGGGCAAAACGCTGTGGGTATTTCAAGTCTTGCACGCGCAAAGCGCGGCGGGCAATTTTGTCTTCGTAGGCCGGGCCAATGCCTCGGCCTGTGGTGCCAATTTTTTCAACGCCGCCTTGCTCACGCGCTGCCTCACGCGCAACGTCCAATGCCGCATGAAATGGCAAGATCAAAGGGCATGCTTCACTGATGCGCAAACGTGAGCGAACCTCAACACCCGCCTTTTCTAGACCTGCAATTTCTTCAAACAGTTTACCGGCAGACAAGACGACGCCATTGCCGATGTAACACTTGACGCCAGCGCGCATGATGCCACTGGGAATCAGATGCAATGCTGTTTTGACCCCATTGATGACCAATGTATGTCCTGCGTTGTGTCCACCTTGGAAGCGTACAACACCTTGAGCACTTTCAGTCAGCCAGTCAACCAGCTTGCCTTTGCCCTCGTCACCCCACTGGGTTCCAACGACGACAACGTTACGTCCTTTGATCATGTTCATTTTGTTTTGTTTTCAATGGCTTTTACGATCCACTGCCCCGCGACCTCAAGAAGTTCACGATCACATTGGAATTCATCTATTTCACTTTCGTGCCCAGGCAAACTGCAAACAACAGTTTCACCGTGCATGCGCAGTTGCGCAATGGCAGAACGCAGATCAGGGCGAGTGCCCCAAGGAGCCCGAATGGCTGCCTTCAGACTGAGCTGAGGAACCACCCCCACCCATTGCTTCAGATCCAAGCTGAAACCTACTGCAGGACGATCACGGCCCATTTCATGCCCAAAAGCGGCACCCACACCGTCATAACGCCCACCTCGCACAACTGCATCGCTAGCGCCTTTTGCATAAATTGCAAAGCGCAAACCACTGTAATAGGCATAGCCTCTGGCATCAGCCAAATCAAACTTGAAGGTAACATCCGGCAGTTGCTCGCTTAACCATTTCAGCTGCTCAATGGCCAGCTTGATTTGAGGCTTGGGCGGCAATTTTTGCAGTGCTTGCGAGAGAACTGAAAAGTCACCATACAGATCAATCAGGTTCATCAATCCTGCTTGAATACTTGCAGGAAAATTTTGGGTCAAATCGCCTAAAGCAGAGGCATTTTTGCTGGCCAGCGCCGCAAAAACTTCGCCTCGCATGACTTCGGTCAGCGGGATGTCTTCAAGCAAGCTGCTCACAATTCTGGCATCAGCCAGGTCAACCAGCACCTCACCCATTTCAGAAGCCCGCAAACAATCTAGCGCCAGTTGCAAAACCTCAAGGTCGGCTTCCAAGCCAGCATGGCCAAATATTTCAGCGCCCAACTGCAATGGTTCGCGGGTGGCGTGAGGTCGATCGGGTTGGGTATGCAGAACTGGGCCACAGTAGCAAAGCCGGGTGACACCCTTTCGGTTCAATAAATGGGCATCAATTCGAGCGACTTGAGGGGTTGTATCAGCCCTCAACCCCATCATTCGACCAGAAATTTGATCGACCAATTTGAAAGTCTGAAGATCAAGCGCCTTGCCTGTTCCAGTTAGCAAGGACTCAATGTGCTCAAGCAAAGGTGGGGATACCAACTCGAAGCCATAGCTTCGGGCAGTGTCTAGAAGCAATCTTCGGAGTTCTTCGATGTGCCTAGCTTCTGAGGGCAAGACATCAGCGATGTGATCCGGCAGGACCCAAGCGGACATGGCAATCTGGGGAGGCTGTTAAAACAGGGATTTTACTGGTTCAAACAGCGTCTAAATGAGCCAAACCAAAAGAAACAGGCCCAGCAAAACAATGGAAAGGCCAAAAAACCGAATCTGCCCATCTTCTAACTGCAAAAGCTGAGCAAACATTTCTCGCCACTTAGGCGGGGAAATGAGGGGCAGTAGCCCCTCGAAAATCAGCACCAGTGCAATGGCCATCAGGATTGAAGACCAGAAGCTCACTTATTTCTTCGAAGTCGGAGCGGCTTGGCTACCTGAAGAAGAACCTCTCATGGTTCTGAAGAAGTCTGAGCTGCTAGGGTCTAGAACCATGACATCGCTCTTTTTAGCAAAACTGGCCTTGTAGGCATCGAGACTTCTGTAAAACTGCGCAAATTGAGGATCGCGGCCAAAGGACTCGTTGTAGATTTTGGCAGCCTGTGAATCGCCCTGGCCTTTGATTTTTTGAGCATCGCGGTAAGCATTGGCAATGGTGACCTCGCGCTGTCGATCGGCATCAGCACGGATTTTCTCTCCCTCTGCACCACCCGTAGAGCGAAGTTCGTTGGCAACACGCTTACGCTCTGCCTCCATGCGTCGATAAACCGATTCGGTAATGGCGTCGACATAGTCTGCTCTTGTGATGCGAACATCGACAACGTCCACACCCCAAGGCTTTTCACCGCGCACTTTATCTAGGACTTCGCGCTTGACGTCATTCATCAAGATGTCGCGACTTAGAGACAGCAAGTCTTTCACAGTGCGCTTGTTGATCTCTTCTTGAAAAGCATTTCTAACCACTCGGTTCAGTTGATTGGCACCAGCCTTTTCATCCAAGCCAACATTGCGGATGTAAGCCATGGGATCTGTAATGCGCCAACGAACGTACCAATCGATCACCACACGTTGCTTCTCAGCGGTCAGCATGGGCTCGGTGTCGGGGCTGTCGAGGGTTAACAAACGCTTGTCAATGTAAGTGACGTTTTGCAAAGGCGGCGGCAG
>CANHXV010000016.1 GCA_947464665.1 Comamonadaceae bacterium | reverse complement strand
TATTCAGAATCAGAATACCGTTCTTGGATTGGTTTTGGAGTGAGCACAGCCATCGTCATTGCAGAGCAAAACTATGAGATAGCAAAATCAGGAAAACGATCTAGTCAGCAGCTGGACATGGTGGCCCATGCGTTCGGATCGGCTATGGGTGCCTGGTATACAGACAAATACCTGCTGGTTCCTATTGTGAAAAGAGACTACTTTGGCCTAAGGATTCACATACCACTCAATTAACTCATGTGAAGATCTGCCCTCTTTAGAGTAAAACTCAAATTGATATGTGTGACAGCAAAAGATTTAGCGCACTTGATTGCAAGACCCCCCTTCATCGTAGTTATTAAAACTTAGCTTGGCTTAACATAGGTCAACACAAAAAAAATTAACAAGGCGATGATCAAGCTGGAAAATCAATCAGGAGAAAATAATGAAACTGTTACACGACTTATTCTTTACTGACTATGGCCTCATGAGCTTCGTCGGTCTTGTGTTCATGCTTGGCATGGGGGTGTTTTTTCTGCGCTTGTTTTTATCAGGGGCGCAGACAAAGTCATAAACCCTTACTGATTTGCGTCAATTTTGAATCGCAACCAAGCCTTTGATCTGGTGCTTTTCAATGGACTGGGCAACAAAACCTGTTGCGATTAACTCTTTGACAAGATTATGCAAATAAGCATTTGCTGCATCTTTTCCAAGTGGCACAGCAAAGCCATGGTTGATCGTCATGAAATTACCTTGGAGCAACCGTCCTCCGGGCAGTTTATGCATGGAATCAATCAAATTTGGCTTAAGGCCAGCGAGGGCATCAACTTGCGATTGGTTGAATATGTCAATTGAAGCAGGAAAGTTTTCGGTTCGAACAATCGTTGCATTTTTCAAAGCACTCGTTAAATAAAGTTCGTACCCCGCTTTTCCGGGGGCAGCAATTTTCACACCCTTCGCATCCACCTCTTCAGGACTCTGAAAGCTTGAAACCTTGGGAACAACATACCCCGCTTCAATTTCAGTCATCCCAGGAGAAAACGAGAGGGTCTTTGCACGTGTTTTTTCAATGGCAAGAATGGCAATATCCCACACACCCTGAGTGGCGTCGTCTGCAACTTGCCCGGGTTGGTCGTAAATGACCATCTCTAATGAAACATCAAGTCTTTTGGCTAACTCTTGCATCAAGTCGACACTCACGCCAAACAATTCACCCGCTTCAGTTTTGCGTGTGAGCAAAGTATTACCAAGGTTCATACCCGCTCGCAAAACGCCAGTGGGTGCCAGTTCATTTTTTGTGTTCATCGTCATATTGGTTTTTATCATCACAGCTTATTTTGCATCATGTTTTGGACCATTCGAATGGCTTTGTTACCTTGCCCTGACTGCATCATTGACAAAATTTCCTGCTCTTTAGCCCTCAAACCTTGAGTGATTGAGACACTGATGAGGTATCGGGTAAACCTGCACTTGTCACTTGTAACCAAATGGTTATGATTGTTTTGGCAAGCACTAAAAACCACAAAGTGTCTTGAAGCGGAGACAGCAAGATGGAAACTACCTCATGAAATTTGGAGACTTCGTCAAGGTGAAGTCCTTGTCCAACGCACAGGGATTTAAGGAAAACCTGAATCGACTGGGTTTGCAAATGCCTTGCGATGAGCACCTGGAATCAGGAGAGACAGCCACCATGGCGCAGCCCCTCATGGTTTCGGGCCTGAAAGTCGGCAACCGATATGCGATTCACCCCATGGAAGGCTGGGACGGTTTGGCCGATGGCAGTCCTTCTGACAATACCCGTCGTCGTTGGAGCCTCTTTGGCCGATCCGGCGCCAAAATGATCTGGGGAGGCGAAGCAGTCGCGGTTCGGCACGATGGTCGTGCCAACCCCAAGCAATTGGTCATGAACGCACAAACACAATCGGGCATTGCACAACTTCGCGAAGGCCTGGTTCAAGCGCACCGCGAAAGCATGGGCAACGACAAAGATCTGGTCATTGGTTTGCAACTCACCCACTCGGGCCGTTTTTGCAAACCCAACCTTGAAACCCGCATGGAACCCCGGGTTCTTTACCATCACCCACTGTTAGACGGCCGCTTTGGCCCCAAAGAAAACATCGTCGTCATGTCCGATGGCGAGATTCGACAGCTAATCGATGACTTTGTTGTGGCCGCCAAGCGCGCCTGGCACTGTGGCTTTCAATTTGTCGACCTCAAGCACTGCCACGGTTATTTAGGGCACGAATTTCTTTCGGCCAAAACACGTGAGGGCGACTTTGGTGGCTCTCTGCACAACCGCACCCGCTTCATACGCGAATTGGCACAAGGCATTCGAGCTGAAGTCCCTGGCATGGCCTTGGGTGTAAGGCTTTCGGCGGTAGATTTTCTGCCCTACAAAGCCGACCCCAGCATGTCGGATGAAGAATCCCTTGGCCCTGGTATTCCTGTCGATTACGCCAACGCACTGCCTTACCGCTACGGCTTTGGCGTGAACGAATCCAACCCGCTGCTCTACGCCCTAGACGAGACAGCGCAGTTTCTCAAAGTGCTGGAATCACTGGACATTTCAATGGTCAATGTGACCGTGGGCAGTCCTTATTACACACCCCACGTGACTCGTCCAGCACTGTACCCACCTTCTGACGGCTACCAGCCCCCAGAAGACCCACTGGTCGGGGTCATGCGGCATCTGGAAATCGTGCGTGATCTGAAGAAAATGTTTCCTGCAATGGCTTTTGTCGGCAGCGGCTACACCTATCTGCAAGAGTTCCTTCCGCATGTGGCCCAAGCTGTTGTCAAACAAGGCTGGACCGACTTTGTCGGACTCGGCCGCATGGTTTTGGCCTACCCCGATTTGCCAGCCGATGTGTTGGCAGGTCGAGCCATGCAGCGCAAAAGACTTTGCCGCACCTTCAGCGACTGCACCACAGCGCCACGCAATGGTTTGGTTTCGGGCTGCTACCCGCTGGATGTGCATTACAAGAAGTCTCCTGAAATGGCCGTGCTCACCCAGATTAAAAAAGCAGCCAAGCTGTCCTGATTGCCTTCACCGACATGACCGCCCACATGACCAAGGCCATCACACGCAACCCCGAGGGAAGTCGCGAGCGTATTTTGCATGCGGCCCGTTTGGAGTTTGCTTCGCACGGCTTGGGCGGCGCACGAGTGGACCGTATTTCAAAGCAAGCGGGCATCAACAAGCGAATGCTGTACCACTACTTTGGCAACAAGGATGACCTGTTTGGCGCCGTACTGGAAGCCAACTATTCCCACAAGCGCGCATCCGAACAGGCCATGAGTTTGGAAAACGAAGAGCCCCGTGAAGCCATTCGCAAACTGGTGACACTCACTTGGAATTACTACAACGACCACCCCGAGTTCATGAACCTGCTCAACAGTGCCAATTTGCATCAGGCCAAGCATATTCAGGCATCACCTTCGGTCAAAAAGATGCGCAATCCCTTCATCCATATGATCGGCAACATTCTGGACAACGGCGTCAATGCAGGCGTGTTCAAGCCAGGGGTCGACCCGGTACAGCTGTACATTTCTATCGCAGGACTGTCCTACTTTTACCTGTCAAACCAGCACACCTTGTCGGCCATTTTTGGGCGCAATTTGCTGAGTACTTCCGCCAAAACCAAACGCAAAAATCACATGGTGGAAATGGTGCTTTCCTACTTGGAACACGAAGCATGAAACTACCCCTTGAGTTCACAAGCAAAGAACACCTGGAAGACGTCATGAGCACCCTATCAATCCCTTTGATTACTCATCCCAAACCAGCACCTGCAGGTGCTGAAATTAACCATCAGGAGACAACATGAAAATATCTCAAAAAACAGCACTGATATCTTTGAGCTGCATTGCATTGCTGGCTCCATGGAGTGCCAGTGCACAGGGGGCCTATCCCAACAAACCGATACGAGTGGTCGTGCCATTTGCAGCTGGCAGCACCACCGACATCATTGCGCGTGCTATTTCAGACAAGATGAGCCAGAGCATGGGACAAGCATTGGTGATTGATAACCGTGGCGGCGCAAGCGGCACCATTGGTCAGCAAGCTGTTGCCACTTCAGCTCCTGATGGCTACACCATCATGATTCACTCCTCATCGCACACCGTCAGTCCTTCGACCTTTGCGAAGTTGCCGTTTGACACTGTCAACGATTTTGCAGCGGTGACCCCGATTTCAAGCACACCCAATGTGCTGGTCATGTCGCCCACCAAAAATATCAAGACGCTGCAAGAATTGCTAACTGCTGCGCGGGCCAAAGCAGGGGGAATGAATTTTGCGTCCGCTGGTCAGGGCAGTGCAACGCATTTGAATGCTGAAAAATTCAAATTGGCCGCCAAGATCGAAGCCACCAATATTCCGTTCAAGGGTTCTGGCGAGGCGGTGACCGAGGTCATTTCAGGTCGCGTTGATTACTACTTCTCACCTATTGCGCCCGTGATTGGTCAAATTCGAAGTGGTCAACTGGTCGCCTTGGCGGTCGGCTCACCCAAGCGTGCAAGTGCTTTGCCACAAGTGCCGACCACGGCAGAAGCCGGTGTGCCTGGCTCGGAATTCAACTTCTGGATTGGCATGATGGTTCCAGGAAAAACGCCCAAAGACATCGTTAACCGATTGCACGATGAAGTTGTCAAGGCCTTGGCTACGCCCGAAGTCAAAGAGCGCTTTGTCACATTGGGTGCGGATGCCTGGACCATGCGGCCTGATCAATTTGACGCCTACATACGCGATGAGATCAAAAGCAACGCAGTGCTGGTGAAAGCTGCGGGGCTCTCTCCTGCCCCCTGACCTGAAGGCGAAACTGTGCCCATAACCTTGAATCTGCCAACAGCTTCGGGGCGCTTGGAAAACTACAAGCTACGCGGCAGCGTACCTTTGAAGCCCAAGTCTCGAATGCCATTCAACCGCATTGCCTATTCGGCAGCACATGTGGTGTCCGATCCGCTGGCCAAAGTGGACCCTTGGCTTCAATGTGCTGTAGATTGGGATGCCACGATCGACTACCGACGCCACTTGTGGTCCTTGGGGCTGGGTGTGGCCGAGGCCATGGACACTGCGCAGCGCGGCATGGGCCTTGATTGGCCGACTTCATTGGAACTGATCCGCCGCACATTGGATGCAGCCCAGGATGTGCCGGGTTCGCAGGTCGCCTCGGGCTGCGGCACAGATCAACTGCTGCTTGAAAATGTCACAACTGTCGATGAAGTCATCGCTGCATATGAAGAACAGATGGAGTCGATCGAAAAGCTGGGTGGCAAACTCATCATCATGGCCAGTCGAGCTTTGGCACGAGTCGCCAAAAGCCCCGCAGATTATGAGCGTGTCTACGACCGCATTTTGAGTCAAGTCAAACAACCCGTGGTGCTTCACTGGTTGGGTGACATGTTTGATCCTGCATTGTTGGGGTACTGGGGCAGCGCTAATGTGGCGCAAGCCATGAACACCGCATTAGGCATCATTCAGTCACATTCGCACAAGGTAGATGGCATCAAAATTTCATTGCTCGATAAAGACAAAGAAATCACGATGCGTCGGCGCCTGCCGCCCAGCGTACGCATGTACACGGGTGACGACTTCAATTATGCCGAGCTGATTGCTGGCGATGGTTTTGGACAGAACATCGTCAATGGGCAAAGCGATGCGTTGCTGGGCATATTCGACGCGATTGCACCAGCAGCCAGTGCTGCACTGACTGCACTGGCTGAAGGTCATCTAGATACTTTTCATGCCATTCTGGGGCCTACGGTACCACTGTCGCGACATATCTTCATGGCACCCACACGCTACTATAAAACCGGTGTGGTCTTCATGGCTTGGCTCAATGGTCACCAAAGTCATTTCAGCATGATTGGCGGCCAGCAAAGCACACGTTCAGTTCAACATTTGGCAGAGTTATTCCGATTGGCAGATGAGGCCAACCTTCTTGAACAGCCTGAATTGGCTGCTCATCGAATGAAAAATCTGATGGCCATCCATGGTGTGGCGTAAAACGCTAGCAATTCGCAGACTTAAACAAAATAATTTTCAGCTGTGAACTCATTTGCTCTTCGCAAATCTGGCTGAATCAAAAAGTTGATCCAATGAGTCTAACCACGCCAATGCCGGAATGTTTTGAACAGGCTCTCCATGGTTGTAGCCATAGGTCATCAACACCAAAGGGCAGCCTGCCGCATCAGCCGCTTGGGCGTCGTTGCTTGAATCACCTACCATCAAGGTGCGTGCTGGGCTGCTCCTTAAAGCTTCGCAAGTTTTGAGGAGCGGCAAAGGGTCTGGTTTTTTTCGCTCAAAACTGTCACCTCCAAAAACTTGCTCAAAAAAATTCAAAAGGCCTTTGTCTTTCAGCAGTGGCGTTGTAAACGAGACAGGTTTGTTGGTGAGGCAAGCCAGCGGCAAACCCATCCTCCTGAGTTGTTCTAGGCCCTCAACCACACCAGAAAAGACTTTGGAAAACTCGCCATTGATGTTGAGGTAATGCTTTTCATAGCGCTCCCACACCGGCGTGAACAATTGTTCGACCTCGCGAACACTGCCAGCCACTTCTGGCAAAGCCAGTTGGTGTTTGAGCACCGTGCGAATAAGGTGTTCGGAGCCTTTGCCAATGCTGCGCTCAATGAGGGCGCGATTGGCGGTAGGTATGTGCAAATCTGCAAGGGCGCGGTTCAGAGCCACTTCAAAGTCGCCAATGGTATCAACCAAAGTACCGTCTAAGTCAATCATGACTGCTTGCCAATTTAAATGGATGCTCATGTCCTTGTCTCAGCGTGACTGATTTTGAACCAAACCCTAAGCGGCTTGTAAATTTAAAAAATTAGACAAATCAAACACAGAATTAGGTGCAACGGGACTGATTTTAGGTGGCAGTGGCTTGAAGTTCATGGCCATCGACTTGCTCTGCTTTGATGACACAGAATCGAACCAATCAGGCACCAGATGAGATATGGGGCAGTTCTGGAGAAATTCTTTTTCAAGATCAAAAGCATTCTCTGCGATCAAACTTGTGGAGCGCCACTCAGGTGATTGGTGCGAATGTTGTGAAGGTTTGGATGGAAGATTAAAGCATTCAACAACGTCCCAGACCGAAAGAGAATTCATTGAGGCTACAGAATGGTAACCACCACCCGGCCCACGAGTCGCTTGGATCAATCCAAACTCCCTTGCGTCTTTCAAAATACCTTCAATGTACGAAAGCGAAACGCCAGTGATTGAAGCAAGCGTGTCAGCCGTGATTGTTCTGTGACTGGGTGCGCTGGCGATGGTCGTGAAAACTTTCAATCCCAGGGTGGCTCGCTTGCTCAACATGTTGTTTCCTTGTTTAAGTAGACATAATTTACCATAAAAGTAAAAAATAGTTACTCAAATTATAAAATTTATGAAATAATCTATTCAAAATTCATTCAAGTAAGCAATCATGTTAAACAAAACATCACAAAAAGTTGGTCTTCACAAAATCGGGGCAGTTTCTAGCCTCAGTGGCGTCCCTACACCCACTCTTCGGGTGTGGGAGATGAGGTACGAAACCTTCCAACCCCAAAAGACAGAAAGCAAACACCGGCTCTACACCGATGACGATGTTTTGAAAGCGACAGTTCTCAAACGGCTCACAGACCAAGGTCACAGCATTAGCTGCATTGCACAACTGAGCTCAACAGAACTCAATCATTTGCTGCAACAGCAACAAGAAACCAACCAAAGAAAAGCAATCGCAGACTTGAAGAATCAGACTGTTTCTATTGCGGTGATTGGACTGCCACTTGCCGCCAAAATTGAGACCAAAAAGTTCACATTCAGTTTTAACAATCAGGCCATACGCATTACCGATATTTTTAGTACGGTGCAACAAGCCTTGGCTGCCAAATTTCAGAAAAATCCGCAAATTCTTCTGATCCAAACGAACTCTTTGCATTCAGGCGTTCAGGTAGACATTCATCGCTTGGCTCAACTTAACAATGCCTTGCAAGTCATCGTGCTTTACAACTACGGTCAAGAGCCCATCATTGAATCCATGAAGCGTTGTGGCATGATTGTTCGCAGAGAGCCCATTAGCGATTCCGATTTAGCAGAACTCATCAAGTCAGTGCTTCTGATTAACAACGAATCAAGTGCCAACAGCTTGTCTACTGGAATGCTGATTCCGCCTCGAAAGTATGACGACATTGAACTCATGCGCGTAGCCAACATCTCCACCAATGTCCTGTGCGAATGCCCCAAACATGTTTCAGAAATCATTACGCAACTTGCAAGCTTTGAGCAGTACAGCCACGAATGCTTGAATAACTCAACAGAGGACGCACACCTGCATGCCTATCTTAGCTCGGTCTCTGGTTCTGCCAGAGCTCTGTTTGAGTCTGCACTTGAAATGGTCGCTAAGCATGAAGGCATTAAACTAAGAGAAGCTTAAGCGAATTGAACTTAAATCTAGCCAATCTTGGCCAATCGCAAAACTTCCAACAACTTTCAATATGACCCTGCAAGGCATCAAGCGTAAGATCACCTACGTTGCCACCTACGAAGCTATCGCATTCTTATTCGGAACCCTTGGCTTTTTCAGCTTCAGCGACAGCAGCCTTGAGCGTGCAGGTGCGTTGGCAGTTTTTGCTTCACTCTTCGCAATAAGCTGGAACTTTGCATACAACGCCATGTTCGAGCGCTGGGAGGCGAAAAGCCTTACACGCGGTCGCAATTTGAGTCGTCGCGTGCTGCACGCGGTGGGTTTTGAAATCGGCTTTCTGGTGGTACTACTGCCTGTGGCAGCATGGTGGCTTGATATCAGCTATCTGCGCTCATTCATCGTCAACCTAGGCTTGAACATTTTCTTTTTTGTCTATACGTTTACTTTTACATGGGCCTTTGATCGAGTTTTCGGATTGCCAACTTCTGCGGCAACACCTGTCAGCTCCTGAATAAATTTAAGTCAATGCACATCGCAATACTGGCGTAATTTATGAAACTCATGAAATTTCAATTTTTAACCAGTTAGATTGGCGAAGAAACAGGTGTCTACGATCGTACGAAAGTGGGCTGGACGCACAAGGCCGTGGCTGACAAATTGACTGAAGATGCAAAGGCACAAATCAATGAAATTTACAAAAAGTTGGGTTTAAATGACCGAATTTTGTGACATGGTCAAGCTTATAAATTTAGCAACTCAACTAGAATGCACAATTTTAGTCACCCAATCATGAGCAGCTTTTTCACCAAGGCTGGGAATTGAATAACGCAAAAATTTAGCAATCACTTGATTTGAAGTCATCGGTAAACCTGGATCACCAATAACTCGATCAACAAAAGCTTGGTATGTTTTATTTTCTATTGTTAAATTCAGAATAGCTGAACGAATTCCATCTTTTCCTAATGCTGGGTCTGATTTAACTGAAATGATTGATTCAATATCTCGGATCTTCTGATTAGATAAAGCCTCCGCTGAAAACGCTTCGGGGGCCAAATCTCCTAAAACTAACATTGCAGCAACTCCCCAAGTTAAGCTGAACTGGGCTTGAATGGTTGTATGTGGATCACGATTTGCACAATACACCATGGCTTCTTCGTAAATAGAAAGTTGTATGGCTTCCAATTTTAAATTCTCGGGCAACGACTTTCGTAATTCAAGCGCTGCAGCTGCGCCGTAGTGGACATGGCGAACTGAAGCCCAAGGCTTGAAGTAGCCATCTAATATGAGCCAATGATTTATTGGACGTAAAGAAGGCATTTGCTGGTCATATCCTAGAGTGATTCGGTAAGCTTCAGATAATGCATCTCTAGGAGTAATCATTCCAGCTTTTACTGCAAACGCACTTTGAAGGCCAAGACTAGCGGCATGACCGAGGTATGTATTTCTTGAGTCCGCACCTTCTTTAATCGGCAGGTAAAGGGTGCTTGGCATTTGCATAGCTGCAATTTGAATAGCAGCATTTATCTCAATAGGTTTAAGCTGGAGTAATTTTGCAGCAGCTGCAGCGGCTCCTAAACAAGTAAAAGTGCCGTCAACATGCATTCCTTTTTTAATGCGCATGACTTCTCCCAGACGGCTTCCAACTTCGTAGCCTGTAATCAGCGCATCTGTCATTTGAGTCATCGTAGCCCCCATTTGGGAACCTAAGGACCAAATTGCCGCTACTGTCGCTACACCGGGCCTGCCATGGGCAGTCGCCAAACCTTCACATGCCTCATCTCGGCAAGCGGCAACTGCAAATCTATATGCTGCAGCGCTCATCGAAACTGTCTCATCTGTCCCTGGCAAAACAATGGGGCCGGGGTCTAGTTTTGCCTGAATACTGGCTAATCGTTTTAGCTCAGGGGCTCGGGAACCTGCGACCATACAACCCAAGCAATCTAAAATCAATAAACGAGCACGTTGGCGAACATTCTCGGGTGATTGTGTTGTAGTTAGCCAGTCTAAAACTTCATTTATTGATGTCATATTTCATTAAGGCAAAATCAACATGGGAACCAAATTGAGACATGCGCATTGTTGACCTATTCTACGTGAGCTGTTAAGGTTTAGTTACAAGGATTTATTCGTATCAATTCAAATAAGGTGGCCTGCCATGTTAAAGCTCTTGCACAAAAAATTCTTTTTATTTGTATTTTTTGCAGTTTATATTTTTAACTTTAATTCAGCTTTACATGCTCAAAGTACTAGCCAGAATTTTCCCAATAAACCTGTCAAATTAATTGTGCCATTTGCAGCGGGTGGTCCCACAGATGTTACAGCACGAATTCTGGGCGAAGGTCTTTCAAAGATTTGGAATCAACCCGTTGTTATTGATAACAGGGCTGGAGCTGGGGGTTCTGTTGGGGCTGCAGTTGTTTCTAAGGCCGACCCAGATGGATACACCTTACTTCTCGGTGTTACTGGATCACACGCAATTGGTCCAGCCCTTTTCAAGTCCTTGCCCTACCACCCAGTTAAAGATTTTGAGCCAATTAGCTTAGTCGTGCAGTACCCAAATGCTATTTTAGTGAATGCAAATTTTCCTCCAAATAATTTGCAAGAATTAATTGCATACGCAAAAAAATCGAAACCGGCTATGACTTATGGGTCAGATGGAAACGGTACTGCTTCGCACTTGACGCTTGAGCTTCTTAAAGACTTAGGAAAATTTGACATGAGTGCAGTTCAATACAAAGGGGCTGCTCCAATGCTGAATGATCTGATGTCGGGAATCGTTCAAGTAGGAATTACCGGACTTCCTACAGCAGTCCCGTTAATTAAGTCTAAAAAAATTAAATTGATCGCTATTACTACGGAAACTGATTTTAGTGGCTCAGGATATCCTTCAATTGCTTCACAAGGTTTTGCAGGATTTTCAGCTGCTCCTTGGTCTGGGATTTTTGCGCCAAAGGGAACTTCCAGACCCATTGTGAACAAGATTTCGGCTGATATTGCCACTGTGCTTGCAAATTTTGATGTGAAGAGCAGGTTAGACACTCTTGGTATGCAGCCTTTAGCAACCTCTCCAGAACAAACTGCTAAGCACTTAAGTGAAGAAATCGCGAAATGGGAGCGTGGAGTCAAAATTTCAGGCGCTACAGTTGATTAATGACAACGCAGGCTATTTGTTATGCATTTTGACGCTGAATTTGATGTCCTAGTTGTTGGAGCTGGTGGCTGTGGTCTAACTGCTGCAATTGCAGCAAAGTCGTCTGATCAAAAAATTCAAGTTGCGATTTTAGAAAAAACTAACCGGCTTATGGGCAACACAATGCTGTCCAGTGGATCAATACCAGCTGCAAATACGAGATTTCAACGCGCAGCTGGTATTCAAGATAGTCCTGAAGCAATGATTGATGATCTAAATCACATCACGGGTGAGCATGATGTAACAGACATTACTCATAAGCTCGCTTTTATTTCTGCTGAATTAATTGAATGGCTTGTAGATGTTGCAAATGTCGATATGACTCTGGTCGAAACATACAAGCATATTGGTCATAGCGTGCATAGACTTCACTCGCCACCATCAAGACGTGGCGCCGATTTAATGCATGATTTAAGCAGAACAGCAGATTCCATGGAAATCCCTATTGCTTATGGTAATGCAGTCACGGAATTGGTTGTATCAGCAGAAGGTGCTGTCACCGGTCTTGTCACAAAAACGATAGATGGCAGAGTAACGACTTTAAGCGCTAAATCTGTCATTCTTGCTACCAATGGCTTTGGCGCAAATCGTGAATTACTTTCGCAATTTTGTCCATCTATATCTCATGCAAACTATGGTGGTTCGCCGAGCAGTCAAGGCGAAGCAATTACTTGGGGTGTCGGTCTTGGCGCTGCCCTAGCAAATATGGGAGCTTATCAAGCGCATGCGAGCCTTGCAGAACCACACGGCTCACTGGTAACGTGGACGATTATTGAAAAGGGAGGAATCATTGTTGACTCTCGAGGATGCAGATTCGGAAATGAAACCATCGGTTATTCAGCCTTCGCGGAGTTAGAGTTAGAGCAACAAGGCCCTTTTTACATGATAGCTGACAGCAAAGTTAGAGATGTAACTGCCAATGGTCAACCCGAATACGCTGAACTTTGCAACACTGGTGGTGTCGTGCAGTGTCATACCTTAGGTGAACTTGCGAGTCATCTTGAAATGAATGAGAACATAATTTCCCAAACCATCAATGAAGCAGTCTTTTCTGCCAGTTCGGGACAGCCCGATAAGTTTGGTCGTTCTAATTGGGGATTAGGGCCACTTTCTGCACCTTTTTGTTTTACACGAATTACGCCAGCTTTGTTCCATACTCAGGGCGGTTTGCATGTTGATGATCAAGCACGTGTCCTACGCCCAGACGGATCGCATATAAAGGGTCTTTTTGCCGGAGGAGGCGCTGCGGCCGGCATTAGCGGTTTGAAAGGTGGTGCAGGATATGTATCTGGAAACGGTCTTTTGACTGCTCTAGGATTGGGCTACTTAGCTGGTAAGAGCAGCGTTACAGATTTCTATGAATGAATTGGCTTTTCCTGAATCAGCTTAATGATTTCCTTCCAGCCAACTCGATTGGCCTGACTCATATCAAAACTTGCAGCTAAATGAACCAATCCTGGCAAGTCAATAGCACTTAGATCGTTTATTTTATTTAAGACAACATCTTGAGAAAAAGGCCTATCGGGCCCGCCTTGTGAGCTTAAACATTCTTGTTCAAAAATTTTTCCATCGTATGTCTTAATGACAATTTTAGATGGACGATCATTTGGTGGCGTCAGTGATTTATCAAACGGCATTAAGTTAACTTTTTCTCGAAGTTTGGCTACCGTTGGATCGCTCAATGTATCTTGATAGAAGGCTCTGGGTCCGCCAGTCTTATAAATAAGTGCAGCAGCAACCATGTGCGGTAAAGAAAATTTAGCTCCTAAAGTAGTGGGAGGCTTTACGTTATTTAGGCTTAGGGCAAGCGGAAATGTGTAAACATCAATTGCAGCAATTTCATGAGTCAACGGAAAGTCATCTGCTAAATCAAGCATCTCTAGGACAGCCTCAATCGACGAGTGTCCGTGCTGACAGCATGCATAAATTTTGTGATAACTCGCATTCAAAGACCACTCATTTCCGATTTGACTGATCAATGCTTCAGTCTCCATCTTAGCTTCTAAAATTTCCATGAATACAGCTGGAATACTAGTTGATGAACCCATTATTCCGCTGGTTGACCAATCCGCACTGAAAAATCCATGGACAGCACCTGTACTGGCCCAGCAATTACGAACCAACACCCCCTCCATTAAATGTCGACGGGGGCCAATCGGTGTAGTCGTTGCAGCAGCTGTGACTGCACCAACCAACTCATTTACAGTTCCATTTCTAGCCAGAACCACACTTGCAGCAGATCCCATGCTTGACCACATCGCATGCGAGTGAACTTTCATAGTGTCAAACTTAAAGGCCATTGCAATTCGGGTAATTATTTCATACGACAAAACAACACAGCGTAAGAGTTGGGCAAAAGTCAAGGATCGAGCTTGACCCTCTGATAAAAGTGCAGGTAGTGTGCATATGCCGGCATGGCATACAGCTCTTCGAAATCCACCATCTAACTCACACCAATTTCCAGCTAACGCATTAACTGCTGCTGCTGATATTCGATCTGTTGTTGGTAAGCCCTTTGCAAAAATGACAGCATCACCGGATGTAGATCTCGAAAGAACTGTTTCACGCAATTTTCTAACTTCAGGCTCAACAGAGCCGGCAAGCATTGCGCTGATATCGTCACAAAGCAACATCAAAGCACGCTGTTTTACAACATCAGGAATGTCATCCCATTCACATTGAACAGCCCATTGGCATAGTTTTTCAAATTTATCACCAAAATTTTGAGAGGCTTGATTCATCGTTTTTTTCCCAAAGATTAGTTAGCCCAAATAACGAACTTCATGCGTCAAGTTTCTTATGTTGTATGAATTCGCCACATCCAATAAACGAAGCAGCGATATTTAAAAAAACCGCCTAAGCCTCAACCCATCGTACGTCTTAGACTGGAGAAAAAGAGTTCCGACTGAAGCCGCTCGCCGTGGCTCTGTGCCATCACCCGCGCTGCCAGCTCGGAGTTCACTGGTTTCAGTGCGATGCCGGTAGAAGCCGCCAGCACCTGTACTTGGCAGGCGCGCTCCAAGTAGTACAGGTCGTCATAGGCGTAATCGACGCGCTCACCGCACACGATGACGCCATGGTTACCCAGGAACACCACATCGGCCCCATTCATTGCATGCGCAATGCGCTCGCCCTCGGTCATGTCCAATGCCAGCCCGTTGTAGTTTGCGTCCACAGCCACGCGGCCATGAAAGCGCATCGCGGTTTGGGACAAGCCAGTGTCTAGAGCTCGTGCCGCCGTCAAGGTGAGCGCGGTGGCGTAAGGCATGTGGGTGTGCAGCACAACCGACTTTTTCGCAATGCGATGCACCGCTGCATGAATGAACATGGCCGAAGGCTCTACCGGATGTTGGCCTGCCAATTGCTCGCCTGCTGCATTGCACATCACGATGTCAGGCGCTTGCACCTCACTCCAGTGCAGGCCACGCGGGTTGAGCAAAAACCAGTCAGCTCGGCCAGGTACCGCCACGCTAAAGTGGTTACAGACGCCCTCGCTCAGTCCCTGAGCAGCAGCAGCACGCAAGGCTAGCGCAAGATCAGAGCGCAGCGGCAATAGCGCTTCAAAGCTTGAGTTGGGTTCCAAGGAAGTACCTCCTGTTATTCTAGAGTTTGTAGCGACTTTAGATTACCCTGTCCACTTCTACATGGCAAGCGTTACAAATTTGAAAAAGTTCAAAGCATAAAGGAAGATCAAGCATGAGCGATTCACCCACCTCACGAGGCATCAGCCGAGGGGCACTCGTGCTGGCGGCGGCCACTGTGGTGAATCTGCCGTTCGGTACCGTCTATGCGTTTTCGGTCTTCCTCAAGCCGATGGAGGCGCTACTCGGTATGGGTCGTGCCGAGATGGCCATCGTGTTTTCCATGGCATCGATCTTTCTCACGATCGGCATGCTCCTCGGACCCGCCCTTTACCGCCGCTTCCCACCTGTGCCCCTGCTGCTGGGTTGCGGAACACTGAGCGCCTCTGGCCTGCTGATTTGCGCCGCTGCGCAGGGGATCGAGCATTTGCTGCTGGGCTACGGCGTTCTGTTCGGACTGGGCGGGGGCGTGGTATTTGTCATGATGCAACAAGGCCTGAATCAGACCATCAGCCCGATGAGCGGGCTGGCCAACGGTTACGTGGTGAGCCTTTACCCCATGGGGGCCATGCTGGGCGCACCAGTCTTTGGCTGGGCCATCGAGGCGTTCGGCCTGCGCGCAACCTTGGCGGGTCTTGCGCTCACGGTGCTGACTTGCTGCGCAATCGCTGCAATGCTCTGGCATCGTGTCCAAGTTCGCATGCAGGATCCAGGCGCGAGTGCAGCCGACAGCGAGGCCCGCCACTGGGGCTTGTTTGCCCGGCTGTTTACTGTTTTCTTTCTCGCTGCCTCGGCGGGTCTGATGGTGATGAGCCAGGCCGCTGGCATTTTGCAGGCCTATGGCTCAACAACCCTGTTTGCGCTGGGCGGTACCACTTTCATCACCGGTGCGATTGCTGCTGCACGCATTGGTGGGGGCTGGCTCATTGATCGTTTCGCGGTGCCTCGCGTGGCCTGCTTGGCCCACCTGATCGCGCTAAGTGGGTCTAGCCTGCTCTTGACCTGGCCAGGTCCGGGCATGGCAGTCCTGTCCATGACACTGATCGGCTGCGGCTACGGCTTCATTTCGGGTCTGACGGCTGGTGCCATTGCGCGCTACTGGCATCCCAATGCCTTTGGCCGAGTGGCCGGTCAGTTGTATATCGCTTGGTGCATTGCGGCCATCAGTCTGCCGGTGCTGGCGGGCTGGCTGTACGACCAAACCCAAGGCTATGACCAAGCCATGCGCATTGCCGCTGGCGTGAACCTGCTAGGTGCACTGATAGCTTTGAGCTTGCCTGCGACGGCAAAATCTACAGGACTTAGGGTCATCAAAATTACATAATCCCTTCATATTTCATCTCTTAAGTGCAACTAATTGTTAACACTTCGCAAGCCTTGATATGAAAATTAAAATTTTGAGTGTCCTTTTTTACTTGATTTAAGTTAAATTTTTAGAACTTTTAACAACTCTTTGTATTGTGTTCGCAAAGTGATCGTTTACGGCTTTTTTTATCGCCTTCATGTCGCGCTTACCCAGAGCCATCGCGATTTCTTCATGATCTTCTAATGCTCCTCGCCAATTATCTATTGTGCTGTTACCACTGTAGCGCAAACTGCGCATGCGCTTACTGAGCATGCTGTGAACCATCATCAATGATTTATTGCCAGACATTTCAACCAATGCGTCGTGTATTTTCTGATTCAAATCAAAATACTCTGGCCGCTTACCTTTAGCAAACATCGCCTTCATTTTTTCGTGCATGGCTAGCACTTTGTCGATTTTCTTTTGATCGGCCTGGCAAGCCTTTTGGGCTGCGAAATTTTCTAACAAGCCCATGACCTCTAACATATCTGAGGCATCTTTGTCACTGAAGGTTTTAACCACGGCACCACGCAAAGGCAGCAAATCTACCAAGCCTTCAGATGCCAAGACCTTTAAAGCCTCGCGTATGGGGGTTCTGGAAACTCCCAAATCTTTGCTTATTTCTAACTCAGGTACCCTTTCGCCTGGCTTGATATGCGACTCCACAATCAAACTGCGCAAGCGTGCGGTGACCTCGGTGTGCAAAGAGGTTCTGGCAATTGGATCCTTGGTGGCCATTGGCTATCATTCAAAAAACTGAGGGTATTAACGGATAGTGTGGATTCTACGAGATTCACTATACTGAAATCCGTAATTACAGATTACCAAATTATTTGATGTCCACCGCAATTTCGCTTGAACCTCTTAAACGATTGATCGTTGACTCCCATCATCACTTTTGGGATCTCACAAAAAACTATCATCCTTGGCTGTGTGATGAACCTCCCATCTCGTTTAGGTATGGAAGCTATGCAGCCATTAAAAAAAATTATCTGCTGCGGGATTACCTTCAAGATACAAATAGATTCAAGCTACAAGGCTCCATTTACGTAGAAACAGAGTGGGATCCAAGCGATTCGAAAGGTGAAGTTCAATATATCAATGAACTTCGAAAATCGCAAAAATTACCAACTGTGGCTGTCATGCATGTTCGTCTCGATGACAACGATGCAAGCGAAAAATTAGAATTCCAAAGCTCATTCGATTTTGTCAAGAGCATTCGCCATAAACCGAAAGCGAACGCTCAGCCTGGCCTCGCAGAGCACGGTGGAATGATGGATAAAGAATGGCGAAAAGGATTCGAAACACTAAGTCAATTTGGCTTGCGCTTTGATTTGCAAACCCCATGGTGGCATATGAAGGAAGCACAATCCTTAGCACGCGCCTATCCCAATACGCCCATCATCATTAACCATTCTGGCTTGCCGTCCGATAGAACCAAGGAAGGGATTGAAGCTTGGACCAAAGCCATGAAAATGGTTAGCGAATGCCCCAACATTTCAGTGAAAATTTCTGGCATCGGAGTTCCAAATAAGCCTTGGACTGTCGAAGCCAATCGACATGTTGTTAAAACGCTGATTGAATTGTTTGGCATTGATAGATGCATGTTCGCTAGCAATTTTCCTGTAGATAAAATTTGTGCAAGTTTTGATGAAATATTTATGGGATTTGAAGAGATCGTTTCAGATCTCACAGAAGACGAACAAGACAAACTCTTCAGACTGAACGCCATCCGCACATACGATATGGGACTGGAATGAGCAAGCAACCTCAAATCGCATACATAGGCTTAGGGTTGATGGGCCTGCCCATGGCAAAGCACTTAATCAACAATGGCTATGAGGTACATGGGTTTGACATCAATCCACAACAAAGGGCCGCAGCAGAAAAATCTGGCGTAGTGATTCATGCTAATTTGCAATCTACCGCCAAGTCTGGGCAAATTATTTTATTGAATTTGCCAACATTTGATGCGGTAAAGGATGTGGTGTTCGGAGAGAACGGAATTGTCAATGTCATTCAAGCGCCACAATGCATTATTGATTTTTCAACCAATCCTGTCAGCGAAGGATGCGAATTAATCAAGCTGTTTAGAAAAGAAACCAGTTGCACTTGGATCGATGCACCCGTATCGGGCGGTCCAGTGGCGTCCGCTTCCGGTAATCTCACAGTGATGTTGGGCGCCATGCCTGATGAATATTCAAGCAATGAAAAATTATTAAAGACAATTGCAGGACAACTAACCCTCATGGGACCTCCTGGCAGTGGTTTGGTTGCCAAAGCGCTCAACCAACTCATTGTCGGTTGCTTGCATGCTGTGATAGCAGAAGCGGTTTCAATCGCGAAAAAATCTGGTATTGATGCCGATCTGGTTCCAACAGCATTGTCTGGCGGGCACGCTGATGGCGTTTTGTTACAACAAATTTTTCCAAGAATGATGGCAAACGATTTCGCCCCACGCGGGTATGCCAGGCAACTCCTAAAAGACTTGGACATGGTCGCTAGCTATGCAACAGAGTTAAAGATTCCAGTTCCAATGACATCACAAGCTCTGACTCTCTATCGCATTTTGATTGAAATGGGTCACTCAGAGCTAGACACCTCTTCCATTCTCAAAGTCATACAACGTTAATTTCTGCAACCCAAAAGGAGACTACTGTGAAAATCAAGTTGAAAAAAACAATGTTCGTGGCACTTGCCTTTGCAAGTACATTGGCATACAGCTCAGCATTCGCTCAAACAAAACTGCGATATGCCCATGTAGGGGTTGCAAACGCCCCTCAAACCATTTACGCAGATGAAGTGGCGAAGCTAGTCAAAGAAAGAACGTCTGGCCGAATTGAGATTCAAGTTTTTCCAAACTCTCAATTAGGTGGCGTTGGCGAAATGGTTGACGGCATCAAAGCTGGTGCGATTGCAATGGGTCATCATGATTTTGCTTCGTTGGGGAAAATTCTTCCAGCAACAGCTGTTTTCAATAC
>CANHXV010000015.1 GCA_947464665.1 Comamonadaceae bacterium | reverse complement strand
CGCCCATTGGCTATTTGGCTTCGCTCAAAAACTATTTGGGCAAGATCGGTGTGGACTACGACGCCTACATCAACAACCCCAACGTCGAGCAGTACCACTTCATTGGCAAAGACATCACGTATTTCCATACCTTGTTCTGGCCAGCCACGCTTCACTTTAGCGGTCGCAAAACGCCCAATGCCGTGTTTGTGCACGGCTTCTTAACCGTCAGCGGCGAGAAGATGAGCAAGAGCCGCGGCACCGGCCTTGACCCACTCAAGTACTTGAAATTGGGCATGAACCCCGAATGGTTACGCTACTACATTGCCGCCAAACTCAATGGCCGCAACGAAGACGTCGACTTCAACCCCGAAGACTTCATGGCCCGCGTCAACTCTGACTTGGTGGGCAAGTACATCAACATTGCATCACGCGCAGCAGGCTTCATTGCCAAGCGCTTTGGCGGTAAGTTAGGTGCCGTGTCTGCAGACGGTAGTGCATTGCTCCAACAATTGTACGAAGGTGTGGCACCCGTCGCCAAACTCTATGACGAACGCGACTTTGCCAAAGCACTGCGTGAAGTCATGTTGTTGGCCGACCGCGTGAATGAATACGTGGACCAAAACAAACCGTGGGAACTGGCCAAACAAGATGGTATGGATGCACGCCTTCACGACGTTTGCACCACTTGCATCGAAGCCTTCAGGTTGCTCAGCCTCATGCTTAAACCGGTGTTGCCTTCTTTGGCAAGCCAGGTTGAAAAATTCTTAAACATCGAAGCGCTGACTTTCAGCCACGTGCAAGCGTCACTGAGCGAAGGCCATGCCATCAACGACTACAAGCACTTGATGCAGCGAGTCGATGTGGCCATGCTTGACGCCTTGTTTGAAGCCCCTGAACCTGTGGTGGAAGCTGTGCCACTGCCTGGTGGCGAAGCCATTGCACCCACCATCTCGATCGACGACTTTGCCAAGATCGATTTGCGCATTGCCCAAATCGTTCAGTGTGAAGCCGTTGAGGGCTCTACCAAACTCCTGCGCCTGACTTTGGATGTGGGCGAAGGCAAACATCGCAATGTTTTCAGTGGCATTGCCAGCGTTTACAAGCCCAACGACTTGGTCGGCAAACTCACGGTCATGGTGGCCAACTTGGCCCCACGCAAAATGAAGTTTGGCGTATCCGAAGGCATGGTGCTCGCTGCCAGCCATGCCGATGAAAAAGCCGAACCCGGTATTTATGTTTTGAACCCGTGGCCTGGTGCAAAACCAGGCATGCGCATTCACTGAGGGCTAAACTGCCCCATGGCCTTTTTCTTTCGCCCTAAGCTTTTTGACTCTTTGAAGGGTTACACACGCGAGCAATTGGGCACCGATGTTGCAGCTGGCATCACAGTGGGCGTGGTGGCATTGCCTTTGGCCATGGCCTTTGCCATTGCGTCGGGCCTCAAGCCCGAGGCGGGTTTGTTCACTGCCATCATCGCAGGCTTCATCATCTCAGCATTGGGTGGCAGCAAAGTTCAAATTGGCGGCCCCGCAGGTGCTTTCATCGTCATTGTGTATGGCATCTTGGAGCGATACGGACTGCCCAACTTGATCCTTGCCACGGCAGCATCTGGCGTATTGCTGTTCATCATGGGCCTGCTCAAATTAGGCACCCTGATTAGGTTCATCCCCGTAGCCGTGGTCATTGGTTTTACCAATGGCATTGCGGTACTCATCATGGTGTCGCAAGCCAAAGATTTTCTGGGCCTCCAAGTCAACAACATGCCGGCAGATTTTTTTGGCATTTTGTACACCTTGAATGATGCGATGCCCACATTTCAAGCACCCGCATTTGCATTGGCATGCGGTTCACTGACTCTGATTGTGTTGTGGCAGCGTGTCTTTGCGGCCAAGCAAAGCCAAGCACCCGCCAATGGCGTTCGACGCATGCTGCAAGTGCTGCCGGGGTCCATCGTTGCCCTGACAGTAGCCACTTTGATTGCATGGGGACTGAATCTGCCGATTGAAACCATTGGCAGCAAATTCGGCGGCATTCCTTCAGAGTTACCAAGTTTTGTGTGGCCTGAGTTCAGCCTTGCCACTCTTCAGCACTTGAGCATGCCCATCATCACTTTAACTTTGTTGGGCGCCATCGAGTCTTTGTTGTGTGCTCGCATTGCTGATGGCCTCATTGGCGACAGACACAACCCCAATCAAGAACTCATGGCGCAAGGTGTTGCCAACTTTGTCACGCCCTTTTTTGGCGGCATGCCGGCAACCGGCACCATTGCGCGCACGGTCACCAATGTCAAAAGTGGTGGCCGCTCTCCGGTTGCAGGCATGGTGCATGCGATGGTTTTATTGGGCGTGGTTTGGTTGGCCGCCCCGTTAGCCAACCACGTGCCATTGGCTGCGTTGGCTGCCATTTTGATGTTTGTGGCTTGGAACATGGGTGAATGGCATGCCTTCACTGATTTGAAACAATTCCGCGCGCCCTACCGCATTATTTTGCTGGCTGTGTTTTTGCTCACTGTCATGGTTGATCTCACGGTTGCTGTGGAGTTTGGATTGATTGCATCTTGTCTCACCTTTATTTATCGAATTTCCAGCCTTAGTCGTGTTGAAAAACTGAAAGACACAGACTCACCTTCCCTCTTGAACCAAGATGGGCAAGTGAGGGTCTACCGTTTTTATGGCGCCCTGTTCTTTGGTGCCGTGAAAATGGTGGAGGCCATTGAAGACAATCTGCCTCAAAAAGCGGTTGTTTTAGACCTGAAAAATCTGATTTACATTGATTCTTCCGGGGCAGACGCCTTGGTGGCTTTGGCGCAGATTTGCCAAAAGAAGCACGTTAGGCTGATGGTTTGCGGGCTGAACCACCAACCTTTGGACATTGCAACAAGAACGGGATTGTTGAATTTAGTGGATAAGCATGTTTGGCCAGATTGGCCAGCAGCGATCGAAGTCGCCCTTTTGTCAGAAAAATCCTGATCTTGCCCCGTTAAAATAAGCCCAATCTCATAGAAAGCGCTTAGTCATGTCGCTCCTGCATTTTTTTCGCCGTCCCGACTACCGTTCGGATACCACACAGTTCATCGATCAGCTGAAAATTGATCGACCCCATCTTGATGCCGCCCAAAAAGAAGCCCGTGCGCTTTTGTGGGACGCGTCTGTCGACCGCCATGTGTTGAAAGAATTCAATGCAGGTCGCGTGGACCAAAAACCCTATGTGTATCAAACCAAAGGTTGAAACTTTTGGAAAATACCGCTGCTCCCACAGAGCTTTTGCCCGTCGTTGAAAACACGACTGGCCTGCTCGAGGTCATCGATCACGTGGCGGTGGCGCGTCTGTATGGAGAGCCTTTGTTTTCCATGCCCAACGACCTCTATATCCCACCGGATGCGCTGGAGGTTTTTCTTGAGGCCTTTGAAGGTCCTCTGGATTTGTTGCTGTACCTCATTCGCAAGCAAAACTTCAACATCCTTGACATTCCCATGGCCGCGGTCACGCGCCAGTATCTGAGTTATGTTGATGAAATCCGCGAGCACAACCTCGAGTTGGCCGCTGAGTATTTGCTCATGGCCGCCATGCTGATTGAAATCAAATCGCGCATGTTGCTACCCCCGAAAAAGGTGGCTGAGGGACAAGAGCCAGAAGATCCGCGCGCCGAATTGGTTCGCCGCTTGCTCGAGTACGAGCAAATGAAAATGGCCTCCATGCAATTGGGTAACTTGCCGCAATATGGTCGCGATTTTTTGAAGGCTCAGGTCTACATTGAGCAAAGCCTGCAACCGCGCTTTCCTGATGTGCACTTGGTTGAACTGCAAGAAGCTTGGCGTGATATTTTAAAGCGCGCCAAACTGGTTCAACACCACAAAATCACGCGCGAAGAACTCAGTGTGCGAGAACACATGAGCATTGTCTTGAAGCACCTTCAAGGTCGCAAGTTTGTTGAGTTTGAGAACTTATTTGATCCCAGCAAAGGCACACCCGTCTTGGTGGTCACGTTCATCGCGCTGCTTGAATTGGCCAAAGAAACACTCATTGAAATTACGCAAGCTGAAGCCTTCGCACCAATCTATGTGCGACTGGCTTTTACGCCGGCTTAATTTTCGCCTTTCGCACCTCGCCCCATGAGGGCTGCTACAGCTTCGGCAGGTTTTAACTTGCCATCCAACAAAGCCAGTACGCCTTGCGAAATAGGCATTTCAACCCCCAAGGCCTGCGCTCGCTTGACCACGGTGCGGGCACTGTAAACCCCCTCAGCCACATGGCCCAATGATTGAACCGCCTGCTGCAAGTCCATGCCCTGCGCCAACAACATGCCCACCTTGCGATTGCGACTGAGATCGCCTGTGGCAGTGAGCACCAAATCGCCCAAACCTGACAAGCCCATAAAGGTTTCGGTTTTGGCACCCAAGGCCACGCCCAATCTCGTCATTTCTGACAAGCCGCGTGTGATCAATGCGGCGCGCGCATTCAAGCCTAAATTTAAACCGTCGCTCAGCCCGGTGGCGATGGCTAATACGTTCTTCACAGCACCTCCCACCTCGACACCCACCATGTCTTCATTGGCATAGACACGCAAGCTAGGGCTGTGAAAAGCATCGACCAAAATTTGCTGCACGCTGGCATGCGCACTGGCTGCAACGAGCGCCGTTGGTTGTGCGCGCGCCACTTCCAATGCAAAACTGGGGCCGCTGAGTACGCCTGACTTTAAATTTGGCGCCACCTGCTGACACACCTCATGCGGCATGGCGCCCGACTCAACACCCTGTGAGGCGGCCTCAAAACCTTTGCACAGCCAAGCCAAGGGGACTTGGATATCTTTCAATTCCAAGAGCATGCTGCGCAAGGCAGACATGGGGGTTCCAATGACAATCAAATCGTACGTGTCAGCCCATAATCCCAATTCTGCAATGGGTGAACTGGCGCATTGCAAAGCAGCAGGAAAGGCAACACCCGGTAGATACCGTGGGTTGTTACGTTGGGATTGCATGGTTTGTGCCGCATCAGCGTCACGCGTCCACAATTGAACATGATGCCCCGCAGCATGCCGGCTGGCACTGATGGCCAGCGCTGTACCCCAAGCACCTGCCCCGATGACCGCAATCTTCAGGCTCAAGTTAGGGGTCTCGCTGTCAATTATTGAATTTGCGGAGCCGCAGCTTTTTCTGCGGCTTCAGCTTGCTGTTGCTCGTACATGGCTTGGAAATTGATTTCTGCCAAATGCACTGGCGGGAAGCCTGCACGAGTCACCAAGTCGGCCACGTTGCCGCGCAAGTAGGGGTAAACAATTTGGGGGCAAGCGATGCCCATGATGGGGCCCATTTGGTCTTCTGGCAAATTGCGAATTTCAAAAATACCCGCCTGCTTGCACTCCACCAAGAACACCGTTTTGTCTTCAATTTTGGTGTGAACAGTTGCAGTCACGCAAATTTCGTAGACACCTTCTGCCGCCTGATTGGCTTGAACGCCCAATTGAATGTCGACAGCAGGTTGCTGCTGTTCCAACAAAATGCCAGGCGAGTTGGGTTGCTCCAAAGACGCCTCTTTCATGTAAACGCGCTGGATTTGAAACACAGGGGTGCTTGCTTCTGACATAAGAACTCTGATTTGAAGGTGATCTTCTCTTGGCCGCTTTGAACAAGCCCCTGCCCTGAGATTAAGCAGATTATCGCCTATACAAGGCGGCGCTTAAATTGCGCAACAGAAGTTTTAAGCGGATTGCAAGAGGGGCACCAAGCCGCCCTTGGCATCAAGCGCCATTAAATCGTCACAACCACCGACATGTGTTTGACCGATGAAAATTTGAGGCACCGTTCTGCGCCCAGTGATGCTCATCATGTGCTCGCGGGCCTCTGGCAGGGTGTCAATTCGAATTTCTTCAATTTCCGTCACACCTTTGGCCTTTAAAATTTGCTTGGCGCGAACACAATAGGGGCAGACAGCAGTGGTGTACATCTTCACGTGAGACATGAGAACTCCAATCAAAAACTCATCAACATCAAAACTTTGTTCAGCCTCAATCAGGCTTTTTCGACAGGCAAACTGGCTTCGCGCCAAGCCTTCAGGCCACCGGCCAATGCCTGGGCACGTTCATAGCCCAACTTTTGAGCCTGAGCTGCAGCTCGGCTAGCGCGGCCGCCCACCTGGCAAATCAAAATCACAGGCAAGCCCTTGTTTTTGACCATCAAAGGGAGCTGGCTCTCGAGCTCGCTCAATGGAATATTTTTGGAGCCTACGGCATGCCCTTGGGCGAATTCGGCGGGTTCACAAACATCAATCAAAACCGCTTTTTCTCGGTTAATGAGCATCACTGCTTCGGTGGGCGCAACCCCACCCGCAGCGCCTTTGGTAATGGCTGGCCAAAACAAAGCCAATGCGGAAGACGCCGCCACAGCAACCAACATCCAATTTTCAATCAAAAAATTCACAAAAAACCCTTAAAAAGTTCGTTTGCAGCCTATTTCAAGACTGCATGCCAGATTCGAATTCTAAAATGCTGACTGTAAACCTGTTTTTCTTTCTTGATTAAACCTTTCACCATGTACAAATTCGTTCTCATTCGCCACGGCGAGTCCATTTGGAATTTAGAAAATCGCTTCACTGGCTGGACCGATGTGGACCTCACGCCCACTGGCATCGAACAAGCCCAAGCGGCTGGGCGCTTGCTGAAAGCTGAAGGTTACGAGTTTGACTTGGCCTACACGAGCGTCCTCAAACGCGCCATCCACACTCTGTGGCACACCCTGGACGCCATGGACAGGCAGTGGCTTCCGGTGCACAACAGCTGGCGTCTGAATGAACGCCACTACGGCGCCCTTCAAGGCCTGAACAAAGCCGAAACCGCGCAAAAATTTGGCAACGAGCAAGTCATGGTGTGGCGCCGCAGTTATGACACCCCGCCACCCGCCCTCGAAGCCACCGACCCTCGGTGTGAGCGGGCCGATTTGCGCTATGCCAAGCTGAAGGCGCAAGAAATTCCGCTGACAGAGTGTTTGAAAGACACAGTGGCCCGCGTGATTCCCCTTTGGACCGACTCCATGGCGCCGGCCATCAAGGCTGGCAAACACATTGTGGTTGCAGCGCATGGCAACTCAATTCGGGCCCTGATCAAGTACTTGGATAACATTTCCGATGAAGACATCGTGAACTTGAACATCCCCAATGGCATTCCATTGGTCTACGAACTCGATGCCCATTTGAAACCCATCAAGCACTATTTCCTGGGTGATGCTGCGGCTGCCGCCAAGGCTGCTGCCGCTGTCGCCAACCAAGGTAAAGCTTAATTTACCTAATGGTCAACATTTGAGGCGCACAAAAATGGTTCTCAAGGTGTATATTGGCTTTAAAGGAGACCCTTTGGGTCAATGAACATGGGACAGAAATTGAAAATTGTCGGTTGGCTCAGCGTTGGCGCTTTAGCAGGCGCCCTCACCACCATTTCACTTCAAACCACGGCCAGAGGCGCCTTTGCCCCTTTGCCGCTTGAAGAACTCCAACAACTGGCCGCCGTTTTTGGCATGGTCAAAAGCGACTATGTCGAAACAGTCGATGAGAAAAAGCTCATCACCGAAGCCATCTCTGGCATGGTCTCAAGCCTTGACCCTCACTCTCAGTACTTTGATAAAAAAAGCTTCAAAGAATTCAGCGAAGGCACCTCAGGTCGCTTTGTTGGCGTCGGCATTGAGATCACACAAGAAGAGGGCATCGTTAAAGTTGTGTCCCCCATTGAAGGATCACCTGCCGACCGCGCTGGACTTAAAACCAATGACCTGATTACCAAAATTGACGACGCCTTTGTCAAAGGTTTGTCAATGAACGAAGCAGTTAAGCGCATGCGCGGAGAACCCAATACGAAAGTGATTCTCACCGTGTTTCGCAAGGATGAAAGCCGTACCTTCACGGTCACCATCGTCCGTGAAGAAATTAAAACCCAGTCTGTTAAAGCCAAAATGGTTGAGCCTGGTTTTGGCTGGATTCGTGTGTCGCAATTCCAAGAGAGAACCGTTGAGGACTTCGCCAAAAGGCTAGAAGACATGTTCAAACAAGACCCTAAGCTGAAAGGCTTGGTACTTGATTTACGCAACGACCCAGGTGGCTTACTGGATGCAGCCGTTGCATTGTCTGCCGCCTTCTTGCCCGAAAACGTCACAGTGGTGTCCACCAACGGCCAACTTGAAGAGAGTAAATTTGTTTACAAGGCAGCGCCCCAATTTTGGCGGCGCAATTCTGAGAACGATCCCATTCAACGCCTCACCCAAAATACCCAAGGGCAGTTGAAAAAAATCCCCTTGGTGGTATTGGTCAATGAAGGTTCTGCTTCAGCCAGCGAAATTGTGGCGGGTGCATTGCAAGATCACAAACGCGCAACCATCATGGGCAGCCAAACCTTTGGGAAAGGTTCGGTTCAAACAGTTCGCCAATTGGGTCCTGACACGGCTTTAAAACTCACGACGGCTCGCTACTACACACCCAATGGCAAGTCGATTCAAGCCAAAGGCATCTTGCCCGATGTCATGCTCGATGAAACTGAAAACGGCAATGTTTTTTCAGCACTGCGCACGCGCGAAGCCGATTTAGAAAAACATTTGGGCAATGGCCAAGAAGCTGAAAAGAAAAATGAAGAGCGTCAAAAAGCACGCGAAGAAGCTTTGAAAAAATTGGAAGCCGAAGCCAAGAAACCAGAGTCTGAAAGACGGCCTCCTGAGTTTGGTTCAGCCAAAGACTTCCAACTCATCCAAGCCCTCAATCAACTGAAAGGCTTGCCCGTCAAAGTCAGTGCCACTTTGGCTGAGCGCAAAGTAGAGAAAAAAGACAAGTAATCGCCCATGAGGGACGACCAGCTTCTGCGTTATTCACGTCACATTCTTTTAGATGAATGGGGCGTCGAGGGCCAGGAACGAGTCTCTCAGTCTCATGCGCTCATAGTTGGCGCGGGCGGTTTGGGTTCACCTGCTGCACTTTACCTGGCCAGCGCAGGTGTTGGGCACATCAGTCTGATCGATCACGACCATGTCGATGTCACCAACCTGCAACGGCAAATTGCCCATTCCCAAGCGCGTGTCGGCCAGTTCAAAGTCGCCTCGCTTCAGGCTGCCATACAAGCCATCAATCCCGAGGTGCAAGTGAGTGGCTATTCGCAAAAAGCGGATTCTGCTTTGCTGGCGCATTGCATACCCAACGTCGATGTGGTGTTGGACTGCACCGATAACTTTGAAACACGTCAACTCATCAACCGGTCATGTGCCCAACACGCCAAGCCTTTGGTTTCGGGCTCAGCGTTGCGTTTTGATGGTCAGGTGGCGGTGTACGACACACGGCAAGCCGAATCACCCTGCTACGCCTGCGTGTTCCCTGCCAACCAAAGCTTTGAAGAAGAACGCTGCGCCACCATGGGTGTGTTGGCACCCTTGGTAGGTGTGATCGGCAGCATGCAAGCCACAGAAGCACTTAAATTGTTGAGCGGCATGGGCAGCAGCCTTCAAGGCAAGCTCATGATGTTCAACGCGCAGTACATGGAATGGCAAACCATGAGCACTACCAGGAACTTGAAGTGCTCGGTGTGCAGTTCGTTTCGCGCTAATTCATAGACCTGAGCGTCACACTTGGCCCATTGAAACGATCATCACCGCATGAAATCTCTCCACGCTTGGTTCCCATTCTTAAGATGGCCGCGCTTAACGCCAGCACTCTTTCGCCAAGAATGGGCCGCTGGCTTTTCGGTGGCATTGCTCATGGTGCCTCAGTCGGTGGCATATGCCGCATTGGCAGGCATGCCGCTGGTCACAGGTCTTTATGCAGCGCTTCTACCTGCCTTGGTGGGCGTGATGTGGGGCGGCTCTACGCGTCTTTCAATTGGCCCCTCTGCCCTCACTTGCGTGCTGATTAGCGCTTCCCTCACGGGCTTGGCTCAGCCCAGCAGTGTGCAATGGGTCAACTTGGCCATTTGGTTGGCATTGTTGGCAGGTACTTTGCAATTGCTAATGGGCGTGCTTCGTTATGGTTGGCTCCTCAACCTCATCAGCTCCCCCGTCATGATGGGTTTTACTCAAGCGGCTGGCCTCTTGATCATGGCGTCACAGTTGCCTTCACTCACGGGCTGGCAAACAGGCGGCTCTTTTCAATGGACCGATGTTGGTTTTGGTGCGGCCAGCTTGGCAGCTTTGTTTTTGGCCAAAAAATGGGCACCCAAATCTCCCAGCATCATGCTGGTCGTAGCGGCCAGTGCTGCCGTCAGTTATGCCATAGGCTATGCAGACCGTGGTGGTGCAGTCATCGGTGCTTTGCCTGCATCACTGCCAAGTCTTGGTTTGCCGTACCTGCTGACTTTGGAAGAACTGGTTTTTTTGGCCGGTCCTGCCGTGTTGATTGCATTGGTCAGTTTTTTAGAGGCTGCTTCTTGTGCCAAAACAGAAAACCAAAAAGAAGGCACGGTGTGGCAAGAGAACCAAGATTTGATAGGCCAAGGATTGGCCAAAATTGTGTCAGGTTTATGCGGTAGTTTCGCCACCAGCACATCGTTTTCAAGGTCGGCCATCAATTTGGCTTCAGGCGCCAAAACAGGCTGGGCTGTACTGGGCACCACCTCCTTCGTGCTACTGGCTGTCTTCGCTTCACCGGCGCTTTTTCATGTGCCGCGTGCCGTATTGGCCGCCGTTGTCATCTTGGCGGTTTCCAGCCTCATTCAACCCTTGGCTTTTGTCAAATTGTGGCGCATTGCACGCATTGAGGCCATGACAGCAGGCATGACTTTTGGCATTACGCTGCTCAGCGCACCGCGCATTTACTGGGGTGTTCTGGCGGGTGTTCTCTTGGGCTTGAGCCACTTTTTGTACACCCGCTTGCACCCTCGCATCATTGAAGTCGGCTTGCACGATGATGGCAGTTTGCGCGATCGTCATTTGTGGCACTTGCCACCCCTTGCCTCCAATGTGTTTGCTATTCGAATGGATGCAGAGTTGGACTTTGCTGCTGCCAGCAGCTTTGAAAAATACATCACAGAAAAACTAAGCGATCAAGCTCAGATTCAGCATGTGTGTTTGTTTGCTCAACCCATCAACCGCATTGATGCGACAGGGGTTGAAACACTTCAGCAACTTCGCCATTATTTACAGCGAAGGGGCATTCAACTCCACATCAGCGGCATCAAGCTGCCAGTTGAAAATGCGCTCAAATTGGCGGGTGAGTTGGGCCTTGACAGTCAAGTGATTTTGTACCGAACTGACAATGAGGCCCTTCATGCTTTGAGGGCACTCACAATCCAGCCCTCTAAGGGATCAAACTCAGGCAAGCCATAAGGGCCACTTGCCGTAGCCTGTTCATGTTGCTCATGGGCCCATGCTGCTTGCACCATGCAGAGCACTGCATCCAAAGAATCGCCAGAGCCATCTAGTAACAAGCTATCGTGTTGCGCAGCGCTGAGTTTCAAGCGCAAGCCTAGTCGGGTTTGGCCTAAATCGAGAGCATGGAGAATGTCTTTGCGGGCCAACCATCTGTCGGGCGTTTGTTTGGCTTTGTCATCGCTCTTGTAACTGCGATGCTTCACAATTTCTCTGGCCAGTAGACCCGGATAGGCCTCCAGTGCCACGCGGTCAGGACGGCCTTCGCACATGCCGGGCAAAGTCCATTGGGCAGCACGCAACAAGGGAACGCCCGCATGCATCATCCATGCAACCGGTGGATTGACCCATTTCATGGAAGGGCTAGAGCCAGCAGGCAAGTCAGTTGCGCGGTGCGCAAACTTAGCGCCAGCGGGCCTGCTGTCACAAAATTGTTTGAATAATTGGCGCAATTCTTCGCGTGAATAACTCGCATAGAGGGTCATGGCCTCTGGCCATGTCAATGGCCATTGCATGTATTCAAGCCATTCGCGAGGCAAGCCAAACGGCAAGTCAAATCCGCCCACACACTTCACTTCAGAAGGAAGTGGCTGTTTTAAAAAAACTTGGAAAGCATCGAGGGATTCAAATTTTTCCAAACGCTCTAACTTGACTACACCACTTTTCATGGCACCAAGCGCCACCACAATGGGCTTGCGCTTGTTCGGGCTGCTAGAAAAATCGCAGCCGATCAAACAAACGTCAAGCACGCCCAATGATGGAAGCTGTAGCCATGAGCTCTTCGAGCAAAGCCAAAGACACAACACCTGAAACGCTGTAGGGATCAAGCACAGCCCGCTCCGAGTATTTCAGCAAGATGCTGGTGTTGACACGAGAGACATCCACTTGGCCCATAGTCCAACCACTGAAGCGGCGCTGCAAAATTTCTTCGTAATGCAAAAGCACGACTTGCTTGTGACGTGCGTCTTTTTGAATGTGCCCATAAAGTTCACTCACGGCTTCACGGCCGCCTTCGATGGCCTGTAAAAAGATATCACCGCTGTAAACCAAAATGCCGGTAATGCCTGTGCTGGGGTTGAATTGTCTGGATTGCGCCAAAATAGATTCAATGACTGCGGGCTCAGGGTCTACAACACGACTTGCATAAAGTAATCGAACCAACATGATCAGGCCTTTCTAGGAATTAACGCCAAGAACTCACGGCGCAAGTTCGCATCTTTCAAAAAAACACCGCGCATGACCGAGTTGATCATTTTGCTGTCCATGTCTTTGACGCCACGCCAGCCCATACAAAAATGACTGGCTTCCATCACGATTGCCAAGCCATCGGGTTGTGTTTTGCGCTGAATCAAATCAGCCAGCTGTACCACAGCTTCTTCTTGTATTTGGGGGCGACCCATGATCCATTCGGCCAATCGAGCATATTTCGACAGGCCAATGACGTTGGTGTGCTCGTTGGGCAAGACACCAATCCAGATTTGCCCAATGACAGGGCAAAGGTGGTGGCTACAAGCACTGCGCACGGTAATAGGGCCCACAATCATGAGTTCATTCAGGTGCTCAGCATTGGGAAACTCTGTGACTTCGGGACTTTCGGTGTAGCGGCCTTTGAAGACTTCTTTCAAATACATTTTGGCCACTCGCCTAGCCGTGTCTTGGGTGTTGTGATCGTTTTCAGTATCGATCACCAAACTGTCCAAAACAGTTTGCATTTTCTCAGCCACTTCGTCGAGCAAGTGCTCCAACTCACCGGGCTGAATAAATTCAGCGATGTTGTCGTTGGCATTGAAGCGTTTACGGGCTGCCAAGACACGCTCGCGAATCTTCACGGAGACGGGTGTTCCAATGTCCTCAGAGGGCAAGTTGGCGGGAGCATTCATAAGCATCTGATGAAGAAAGGTCAAAGTCAGATCCTACCAGCGATTGAAGCCACTTTACAGCGTATGGACATGCGCCCAAACAGCTCGCCCCCTGATCAATATCGGTTGCCGGTCAGCCAAATTGCCAAACGCATAAGTCCAAAAGCAACCCAATCCATGCCTCGTTGGAATTGAGAGCGTTGAAGCAGCGTTTGGGGCATGATTCGCTGACTTTTTTCGGTCATAGCCTGCTCTAGGCCGTCCTTCAAGCGTTTTGCAAAGTACGCATCGGCCACCACCACATTGGCCTCCCTGGCTAAAAGCAAACTGAATGGGTCTAAGTTGGATGACCCAACAGTGGCCCATGGTCTTTCATGGCTGGCATCGATCACCGCCACCTTGGCGTGCAGAAAGCTTTCGGAGTATTCGTAAATTTCAACTCCCGCTTGCAAGAGTTGCCGGTACACAGGCCGTGCCGCATGGTACTGCATGAAGTATTCGTAACGTCCTTGTAACAGCAACTTCACACAAACACCTCGTTGAGCGGCATGAATCAGTGCTTGCCGCAATTTCCGACCAGGCAAAAAATAAGCGTTTGCTATCACGATCTCGTGGCGCGCTAAACCAATGGCACGCCGATAAGCTTTTTCAATTTGTCCCCGATTGAGCAAGTTGTCACGCAAAAGCAAACCCGCACGTGCAACCCAAGTGTCGCCGTGGGCATGCTGTGCATCGTGAATCCATGGCAAGTGCAAGCCTGCGGCCTTGAAGGCACTGTAAGCCTCTGGAAAATTTTGCTGCCTGACATTGCGCACGGCTTGCATGCGCCACCACAATTGCGTTGCAGCCTCTTGCACTTGTTGCACCAAAGCACCTTTTACGCAGACCGCGTAATCTAAACGCGGTGATTTTAAGGCGCCGTATTTTGGATCGTACAAATCATCCAAAATGTTGATGCCACCGCAAAAAGCCAAATGGCCATCAATCACACACAGCTTGCGGTGCAATCTGCGCCACCGACTGGGAATGAGAAGCCCCAGTGCGCCCAAGGGGGAATAAACACGCCACTCTACGCCCGCTTGGTCAAAGCGCACGCGCCAGTCTTGGCTGAGTTTGGGCGTGCCCACACCATCAACCACCACCCACACACGCACACCTCTGCGGCCCGCCCTCTCTAGCGCTGCGGCCACTTGGGCGCCATCGCCATGAAAGTCAAAGATATAGGTTTCTAGTTGAACGTGTGAACGAGCCGCTTCTAAGGCACGCATCAATTCTGGAAAAAACTCCGCACCCCCTCTGAGCAGCTTAATTTGGTGACCATCGCGCAGAACAGTCTGGCTTTTCATAAATCAAACTGCGCCACCAATGGCAGATGATCCGACATTCGGCGCCAAATTTTGCCGTGTGGCACCATTTGACCGACAGGAATTAAACCCTTGGCATAGACATGGTCGAGTTGAGCGATTGGCAGTCTTGAGGGGTACGTGGGGTATTTGGCACCCTCGAACTCATTCAAATGATGAGCCCCCATCATTTTGGTAATGCGAGTGCCCCAGTCATTGAAATCACCCGCTACCAGCAAGGGCGAATTGAGGGGAACTTCGCGTTTGATGTAGTGATGCAACTGCTCAATTTGGCGTACTCTGCTGGCGGGAATCAGGCCTAAATGCACCACAATCACATGCACATTCAGTGGCAAATGACCTTCAGATTGAGGCGCCGTTTGGGACTGGGTCCACGACTCTCCCACTTGAATTTCAACATGCAACAAGCCTCGCTGTTCAAAGCGATGATCTGAAATGTCGACATGGCGATGCGACATGACTGGCCAGCGCGATAGCAAGGCATTGCCGTGTTCACCGTGCCGTGTGAAAGCATTGGTTTGATAAATAGCCACATAGCCTGGTGGCGCTAAAAACTCTGCTTGCGGCAATTCAGGCCAATGCCTGAAGTATTTTTCTTCGCGCCGATGAACTTTCCGAACCTCTTGCAAACACACAATGTCCGCGTCTAACTGCTCAATGGCTAAACCCAAATTGTGAATTTCCAATCGGCGTGCAGGCCCGAACCCTTGCACACCTTTGTGGATGTTGTAAGTCGCTACTTTTAAAAAAGCAGATTTTTCTGTTTTCATTTCAAGCCTTCAAGCCAATGGGGCAACATCAAGATGGCTTCTGCATTGGATGGCGAGAAACAAGTATCAGCAGCCTTTTTCCAAGGCATCCATGTGTACTCTGTGTGCTCTAAGGGGCTTAATTGAATGGGCATTGGCCTTGGTAGTTTCAAGCCAAAAACGCGTTCTTTGTTGTGCGTCACATGCGGTGCATAGCGATGGCGCCACGCAGGATAGATTTCGTAAATATTCTCAAGCGCCCAATCCGTCAATTCATGCTCAGCATGCGTGGCAAGCAAGCCGGTTTCCTCGAACACCTCTCGGCAGGCGGTCTGATGCCAAGACTCTTCTTCAAAATCTTTGCTACCCGTGACGGACTGCCAAGTGCCCGCATCGGCTCTGCGAATGAGCAGGACATCGGCTTCGATTGTGTAAATCACAACCAAAACCGATTCTGGAATTTTGTAGGCAGAAATTTGCATCGCCCTTTCATTCTGCATGAACTTTGCCTCTCTCTTGGAATCGTGCTGGAATTGTCCCAGAAGCACCTATGATCAAGCCATGCTCAGTATTGACCCTCCAAACCTTCATAACGCTTCATTGAATGTGATGCCGACGACCATCGCATGGCAAGAAAATGGCCACCTCTGTGAGGACGAATGGCGCAGCGAGCGAGGTGCCGCGGCCCCCAAACGGGTTGTTTTAGCAGACGACACCCTGAGTGCTGACAGCGCCTACCGTTTGGCATGTGCGGGCACTGGCATGCTTTGGCGGGGTGATTTTCAAAATGCCAGGCTGCTGTTACAAGCTTTGGCAAGGCGCTGCGATGCGCCGAAAAAAATACGGCGGGCATCCAAAACACACACTGAACTTGTGTATTCTCCAGAAGAAAATTTTCACCTGCACCGGCAGGCTCAATCACAACGTGCACGCACACTGAGCATGGTCTTGATTCAAGTCAATCCTGACAGACAGATCAGCCTTCGGCGGGCGCCCGATTGGCGCGGTGCCATGCAAGAGGCTTGGGGGCCTGCTGGCACAAGGGGCTGCGTCGCCTCTCTGCGCGAATTGCTAGGCTTGGTAGGGGCCCATGAGTGGCACCAAAAGGGCATGGAAATTGCCGCCTTAGGAAGCGCCCCCAACAACCGAATCCATCCCAGTTACGGCGTATTCTCACCCGCGCGAGGCGAATACATCCAACTGGTTGCTGATGCACCATTACCCAGTTTAGAACTGGCCTTTGACATTGGTGTGGGGACAGGCGTGTTGTCTGCTGTGTTGGTCAAGCGCGGTGTGAAACGCGTTGTGGCTACCGACCTTGATCCACGCGCCTTGGCATGTGCCAAAGAAAATATTCAGCGACTCGGCCTCGACAGCAAAGTCGAATTGACGCAGACTGATCTCTTTCCACAAGGCAAGGCACCCTTGATTGTGTGCAACCCACCCTGGCTGCCTGCTCGCGCCAGCGCGCCCATCGAGCGGGCCATCTACGATGAGAACAGTGGCATGCTCAAAGGCTTCCTAGCTGGCTTGGCCGCTCACCTATCGCCCAAGGGTGAAGGCTGGTTGATCTTGTCAGACTTGGCAGAACACTTGGGGCTGCGCACTCGCGCAGAGTTGGAAGAATGGATTGCTGCCGGTGGCTTGAAAGTCATCAGCAAAACCGACACCAAAGCAGCGCACAAAAAAGTTCAAGACGAAACTGACCCGCTGCATGCAGCAAGGGCTGCAGAACTCACTTCTTTGTGGCGCTTGGGTGCGGCCTGAAATGGAAAAAGCCGCTGAAGCGGCTTTTTGTTGACTTAGGCCTTCACCGCATCAGGGTTGCGTACCCGAATGTGCAATTCGCGCAATTGTTTCTCGTCTACGGGGCTTGGCGCTTGTGTGAGCAAGCACTGAGCACGTTGCGTTTTGGGGAAAGCAATCACGTCGCGAATAGATTCTGCACCCGTCATCAAGGTGATGATCCGGTCTAGGCCAAAGGCCAAACCACCGTGCGGTGGTGCACCATATTGCAAAGCATCAAGCAAGAAACCAAATTTGAGTTGCGCTTCTTCGGGGGTGATTTTCAAAGCATCAAATACTTTTTGCTGCACGTCTGCACGGTGAATACGCACAGATCCACCACCAATTTCCCAACCATTCAAGACCATGTCATAGCCTTTGGCAATGCACTTCTCGGGTGCTGTGACCATCCAATCTTCGTGGCCATCTTTGGGGGCCGTGAAGGGGTGGTGAACAGCGGTGTAGCGCTGGGATTCTTCGTCGTACTCGAACATGGGGAAATCGACGATCCACATCGGTGCCCAGCGGTTTTCAAACAAACCTGATTTTTTGGCAAATTCGCTGTGGCCAATTTTGAGGCGCAAAGCGCCAATGCCATCGTTCACCACTTTGGCTTTGTCAGCACCAAAGAACAAGATGTCGCCGTCTTGCGCGTTCGTGCGTTTTAGAATTTCAGCAATGGCAGCATCGTGCAAGTTCTTCACGATGGGGCTTTGCAAACCGTCGCGCCCTTTGGCCACTTCGTTGACCTTGATCCAGGCCAAGCCTTTGGCGCCATAAATCTTGACGAACTCTGTGTAACCATCGATCTCGCCGCGGCTGATTTCGGAACCACCAGGCACGCGCAATGCCACCACGCGGCCACCGGGAGTGGTGGCAGGTGTGCTGAACACTTTGAAGTCCACATCGCCCATGATGTCTGTCAGTTCAGTGAACTCCAACTTCACGCGCAAATCGGGCTTGTCAGAACCGAAGCGGTGCATGGCTTCTGAGTACGCCATGACGGGGAATGAACCCAAGTCGATGTTCAAGACTTTTTGGAACACGCTGCTGATCATGCCTTGGAACATATCGCGAATTTCTTGTTCGCCCAAGAACGACGTTTCAATATCAATCTGCGTGAATTCGGGCTGACGATCGGCACGCAAGTCCTCGTCGCGGAAGCACTTGGTGATTTGATAGTAGCGGTCGTAGCCAGCCACCATAAGCAATTGCTTGAACAACTGGGGCGATTGGGGCAGCGCAAAGAAATGACCATCGTGCACACGACTGGGCACCAAATAATCGCGCGCACCCTCTGGCGTGCTCTTGGTCAGCATGGGCGTTTCAATGTCAATGAACCCGTTTTCGTCCAAGAACTTGCGAACTTCCATGGCCACTTTGTAGCGCAGCATGAGGTTGTTTTGCATGTAAGGACGGCGCAAATCTAGAACACGGTGTGTCAGGCGTGTGGTCTCTGACAGGTTGTCGTCGTCGAGCAAGAAAGGCGGTGTGACTGACGGGTTGAGCACCGTGAGTTCGTGGCACAAAATTTCAATCTTGCCGCTTTTGAGGCTGTCGTTGGTGGTGCCTTCAGGACGAGCACGGACCAAACCTTTGATCTGAATGCAAAACTCGTTGCGCAGGCCTTCAGCAGTTTTGAACATGTCGGCGCGATCGGGGTCACACACCACTTGGACATAGCCTTCGCGATCACGAACGTCAACGAAGATCACGCCACCATGGTCACGCCGACGATTGACCCAGCCGCACAAGCTGACGGTTTGGCCCATCAGGGCTTCGGTGACTAGACCGCAGTAGTGTGAACGCATTGACATGGGGGAAGTTCTTTCAAATGAAAATTCAGTTGGCATTCAGCCAATTCAAACGGATGGGGCGCTTGCTGCTTTAACAGGCAAGGCATCGGGGCCGCCAGGCACAACCACGCCCATGGAGATGATGTACTTGAGAGCGTCGTCCACGCTCATGTCCAACTCCACCACATTGGCTTTGGGCATGATGAGAAAGAAACCAGAGGTTGGATTGGGCGTTGTGGGCACATACACACTGACGCAATCGCTGGGTAAGTGGCGAGCGACCTGACCACTGGGCGCGCCCGTTAAAAATGCAATGGTCCAAGAACCTTGGTGCGGATATTGAACCAAGAGAGCTTTAGAAAAAGCATTGCCACTGCCAGAAAACAAAGTGTCTGCCACTTGCTTCACGCTGGAGTAGATGCTGTTGACCACCGGAATTCGGGTAATGACTTTGGACCACTGGCGAAGCCACCACTGACCAAAAATATTGGTCACAAACAAACCCGTGAAGTAGATGACCAAGGCAACCAAGATGACCCCCAGGCCCGGCATGTGTCGCAATGACTCCGCCACGCTGTGCATACCGGGAATCACAGCATCGAGGGCGCCTAAAACGGCCAAGAAAATGCCATCCATGGTGCCTACCAACCAGGTTAGCAGCCACACCGTCACGCCCATGGGCAACCACACCAGAAGGCCAGTCAACAAGTAATGGCGAATTTTCAAATTCATTTTGGGAGCCTCAGTGGCAAGCGCATGAAGCGGCACATGCAGCAGACGCTGACGGGGTACTTGAGTCACCGGCTGGCTTAGCACCGCCAGCATCTGACGGCTTGGCAGCGCCAGCGTCAGCAGGACTTGCACTGACTGCGTCTACAGTAGCAGGCGCAGAAGTGCCGGACGACCCACCTTTGAAATCAGTGGCGTACCAACCCGAGCCCTTGAGCTGGAAACCAGCGGCTGTCAGTTGTTTATGGAAGGAAGGCGAACCACAGGAAGGGCATTTT
>CANHXV010000014.1 GCA_947464665.1 Comamonadaceae bacterium | reverse complement strand
CCAAGTGCTGGATGCAGCCAATCAGGCGGGACACCCACTTCAGTGTGTGAGCGAGCCTGTGGCATGAATCTCACAAAAAGTCGGCAAGAATGTGGCATAAAGCAGTTGCAATCCAATAAATCTACCCAACCTAATATTTTTAACCTCCGCAAGGCATTGAAGGAAATCACATGATTGCCCAAGAATTGGAAGTCAGTTTGCACATGGCCTTCGTTGAGGCGCGCCAACAGCGTCACGAGTTCATTACCGTAGAGCATCTGCTTTTAGCACTGCTAGACAACCCTAGCGCAGCAGAAGTGTTGCGTGCCTGTTCAGCACAAGTTGACGATCTGCGTCAATCCCTGTCCACCTTCATCAAAGACAACACGCCACAAGTGGCGGGTACCGAAGAAGTAGATACTCAGCCCACTTTGGGTTTTCAGCGAGTCATTCAGCGTGCCATCATGCACGTTCAATCGACGGGCAGTGGCAAAAAAGAAGTCACTGGCGCGAATGTCTTGGTGGCTATTTTTGGTGAAAAAGATTCGCACGCTGTTTACTACTTGCACCAGCAAGGAATTACCCGCTTGGACGTTGTCAACTTCATCGCCCACGGTATTCGCAAAAGCGACCCACCAGAAGCCACCAAGGGCAGCGATTCTGCACCCGCGCCTGAAAGTGAAGAGGGTAGCGGCAGCTCTGAGCGAAATGAGAAGGCATCGCCTTTAGAGCAGTTCACTCAGAACCTGAATCAGCTGGCCAAAGAGGGCAAGATTGACCCACTCATTGGTCGCGAATATGAAGTCGAGCGCACCATCCAAATTTTGTGTCGTCGCCGTAAAAACAATCCTTTGTTGGTGGGCGAGGCTGGCGTGGGTAAAACGGCTATTGCTGAAGGTTTGGCATGGCGCATTACTCAAGGCACCGTCCCTGAAATTTTGGCAGAAGCCGTTGTTTTCTCACTCGACATGGGCGCGCTGTTGGCGGGCACCAAATACCGCGGCGACTTCGAGCAACGCTTGAAGGGTGTCTTGAAGGCTTTGAAAGACAAGCCCCATGCGGTCCTGTTCATCGATGAAATTCACACACTGATTGGCGCGGGTGCAGCTTCTGGCGGTACTTTGGATGCATCTAATTTGCTCAAACCTGCGCTCTCCAGTGGCCAGTTGAAATGCATTGGTGCCACCACTTTCACCGAGTACCGTGGCATCTTCGAAAAGGATGCTGCCTTGTCACGCCGTTTCCAAAAGGTCGATGTGGTTGAGCCCACTGTGGCCGAAACAGTCGACATTTTGAAAGGCTTGAAGTCTCGCTTTGAAGAGCATCACAGCGTGAAATATGCCAATGCCGCCCTGCAGGCAGCCGCTGAGTTGTCTGCCAAATTCATCAACGATCGCCACTTGCCCGACAAGGCGATTGACGTGATTGACGAAGCCGGCGCTGCACAACGCATCTTGCCGCCTTCAAAGCGCAAGAAAACCATCGGCAAAGCCGAAGTGGAAGACATCGTGGCCAAGATTGCACGCATTCCTCCAGCCAATGTATCCAATGACGATCGCAGCAAATTGCAAACCATTGAGCGAGATTTGAAGAGTGTGGTGTTTGGGCAAGACAAGGCCATTGAAGTCTTGGCGTCCGCTGTCAAAATGGCGCGCTCTGGTTTGGGCAAAACTGACAAACCCATTGGTTCATTTTTGTTCAGTGGCCCTACGGGCGTGGGCAAAACCGAAGCGGCCAAGCAACTGGCTTACATCATGGGCATTGAGCTCATTCGCTTTGACATGTCAGAGTACATGGAGCGTCATGCAGTAAGTCGTTTGATAGGTGCGCCTCCGGGTTATGTGGGCTTTGATCAAGGTGGCTTGCTCACCGAAGCCGTGACCAAAAAACCGCATTGCGTTTTATTGCTTGATGAAATTGAAAAAGCACACCCCGATATTTTCAATGTGTTGTTGCAGGTCATGGACCATGGCACCTTGACGGACAACAACGGCCGCAAAGCCGACTTCCGAAATGTGATCATCATCATGACCACCAATGCAGGTGCCGAAACCATGAACAAGGCCACCATTGGCTTTACCAATCCGCGTCAAGCAGGTGACGAGATGGGCGATATAAAGCGCTTGTTCACACCAGAGTTCCGCAACCGTTTGGACGCCATGGTCAGCTTCAAGGCTTTGGACGAGCAAATTATCATGCGCGTGGTCGACAAGTTCTTGTTGCAACTTGAAACTCAGTTGTCTGAGAAGAAAGTGGACGTGACTTTCAGCGACAACTTGCGCAAGTTCTTGGCCAAGAAAGGATTCGACCCCCTCATGGGCGCAAGGCCGATGCAGCGTTTGATTCAAGATACCATTCGCAAAGCCTTGGCAGATGAATTGTTGTTTGGCCGTTTGATTGATGGTGGCCGTTTGAGTGTCGATTTGGACGAGAAAGATGAAGTCTTGCTTGACATTCAGCCCACGCCTAAGAAAGAAGGTCGCAACTCAAAGTCTGAGCCGCACGAGCCGGAAGAAGCAACCGCCAATTAAAGTGAGAAAAATTAAAAAAGCCGGATTCGTCCGGCTTTTTTTGGCTTAGCGTTTTCGGCCACCCAATATGCCACCTAAAACGCCTCGAACAATTTCTCTGCCCACGCTAGAGCCGATGGTACGAACCGCAGACCTCACCAGGGCTTGGGCTAAGCCATCGTGTTTGGCGCCCCGAGGGCCTGTGCGTCCAAATACAACCTCGCCTAGGCTGCCTAAAAGGGCGTTGCTGCCCTGTTCATTGGCAGAAGTCGAGCCATCTGGCCCTTTGCTGCCAGGTGCTGAGTGCGCGCTATCACTAGACGGTGTTGGATGCGCGCCTTTGAGTATTTCGTAAGCAGATTCGCGATCAAGGGTTTTTTCGTAAACGCCCGCAACCAAAGAGTTGTCGAGCAAAGCTATTCGCTGCTCGGGTGTGATGGGTCCCAATTGGCTACCAGGCATCATGATGAAGGCTTGTTGAGTAATGCCAGGCCGACCTTTTTCATCCAGAAAGCTCACCAAGGCTTCGCCCACAGCCAATTCGGTAATGGCTTTTTCGATGTCCAGACTGGGGTTGGCGCGCATGGTTTGGGCGCTGGCTTTGACGGCCTTTTGGTCGCGGGGTGTAAATGCACGGAGTGCGTGCTGCACACGATTTCCCAGTTGGCCCAAGACAGTTTCAGGCACATCCAAGGGGTTTTGCGTCACGAAATAAACCCCCACACCCTTTGAACGAATGAGGCGGACCAACAATTCCATTCGCTCAATGAGTACTTTGGGCGCTTCATTGAAAAGCAAGTGCGCTTCGTCAAAGAAAAACACAAGTTTGGGCTTTTCTGCGTCGCCAATCTCTGGCAATTGTTCAAACAGCTCAGACAACAACCAAAGCAGGAAGGTACCGTAAAGCCGAGGCGAATTCATGAGCTCACTCGCACACAGCAAATTGATGACGCCCTTTCCCTTGGCATCTGTTTGTAAAAAATCTTGAATGTTGAGCATGGGCTCGCCAAAGAATTTGTCGGCGCCTTGGCTCTCAATTTCCAGCAGGCCACGCTGTATGGCCCCTACACTCGCCGCACTCACATTGCCATATTCTGTGGTGAATTGCTGGGCGTTCTCGCCCACATGCTGAAGCATGGCGCGAAGGTCTTTCAGGTCCAAAAGCAACAAGCCTTGGTCATCGGCAATTTTGAAGACCAAGTTTAAAACGCCGGCTTGGGTGTCGTTCAGGTTCAGCATGCGGCCCAACAGCAAGGGGCCCATATCGGATACGGTCGCCCTCACTGGGTGGCCTTGCTTGCCAAAAACGTCCCAAAGCGTGGTGGGGCACCTTTGCGGCGTGGGCTCTTGTAGTTGTCGCTCTTTCAAAATGCCTTTGATTTTGTCGCTCAAGTGGCCAGTTTGGCTGATGCCGATCAAATCGCCCTTGACGTCGGCCATGAAGACGGGAACGCCCTGATTGGAGAAGTTCTCGGCCAAAGTTTGCAAACTGACCGTTTTACCGGTGCCTGTGGCCCCTGTAATGAGGCCGTGGCGGTTGGCCATGCCCATCAAAATGTGGCAATCTGTGGTTTGATTGCGGGCAATCAAGAGTTGATTTGGCATGAAAAGGGGTCCTCTCAACTTGAAAAGTAAAATCTCACCCTGTAGATTAAATCAACATCAAGGATTTTCAGATGGCTGGCCACAGTAAATGGGCAAATATTCAACATCGCAAGGGCAGGCAGGACGAAAAACGCCAGCGCATTTGGACCCGGGTGGTCCGCGAAATCATGGTGGCGGCCAGAACAGGTGGCGGTGATCCAACGGCTAACCCCCGCTTGCGCTTGGCCATTGAAAAGGCCAAGGCGGCCAACATGCCAGCCGACACCGTGAAGCGCAACATTGACAAGGCCACGGGTAACTTGGAGGGTGTGACCTACGAAGAGATTCGATACGAAGGCTATGGCATTGGCGGAGCAGCCATCATTGTGGACACCATGACCGACAACCGTGTGAGGACCGTGGCCGAAGTTCGTCACGCCTTTAGCAAGCATGGCGGTAACATGGGCACAGAGGGCTCAGTCGCTTTTCAGTTCAAGCACTGCGGTCAATTGATTTTTGCGCCAGGCACCTCAGAAGACAAAGTGATGGAAGTGGCTTTAGAAGCCGGTGCAGAAGATGTCATTACCGACGAAGAAGGCGCTTTGGAAGTACTGACATCGACCGCGGATTTTGAAGCAGTTAAAAACGCCCTTGAAACTGCGGGTCTGATGGCGGACATGGCAGAAGTGACCATGCGTGCAGAAAATAGCATTGAGCTTTCAGGCGATGATGCTGCCAAAATGCAAAAACTCTTGGATATCTTGGAAGATTTGGACGATGTGCAAAACGTTTTCCACAACGCGTCCATTTCTGAATAAGGCTTGATCGATGAAAGTATTGGTAGTAGGTGGTGGTGGAAGAGAGCACGCTTTGGCGTGGAAGTTGTCGCAATCTAAGCGCATTCAGAAAGTTTATGTGGCCCCCGGCAACGGTGGCACAGCTCGCGACCCCAATTTATTTGATGTGCCCATTACTGATGTGAAGGCTTTGCGCGAATGGGCGCAACAAGAAAAAATTGAACTCACAGTGGTGGGGCCTGAGGCGCCATTGGCAGCTGGCGTGGTAGATGAATTTCGCGCACATGGCATGCGAATTTTTGGGCCTACGAAAGCAGCCGCTCAATTAGAAAGCTCAAAAGCATTTTCCAAAGCGTTTATGCATCGCCATGGCATTCCAACGGCCATTTACGAAACTTTCACTGACCCAGCTCTAGCGCATGCCTACATTGACAAAATGGGTGTCCCCATTGTGGTCAAGGCAGATGGCTTGGCGGCTGGCAAAGGCGTTGTGGTGGCCATGACAGCTCCTGAGGCGCATGAGGCCATTGACTTCATGTTGTTAGAAAACAGCTTGGGTGTGGTTCACAACGCAGGCGCAGATGGCGCAACTGTACCGCGCGTGGTCATTGAAGAATTTCTACTAGGGGAAGAGGCCAGTTTCATCGTTTTGTGCGACGGCAAAAACGTGGTGGCACTCGCTACCAGCCAAGATCACAAGCGATTGTTAGACCATGATCAAGGCCCCAATACGGGTGGCATGGGCGCTTACTCGCCCGCTCCCGTGGTCACGGCACAAGTTCACGCTCGAGCGATGCGTGAAGTCATCATGCCGACCATCAAGGGCATGGAAAAAGACGGCATTCCCTACACTGGCTTTTTGTATGCAGGCCTCATGATTGATGAAAAAGGCCATCCCAAAACATTGGAGTTCAATTGCCGCATGGGCGACCCCGAAACTCAACCCATCATGATGCGTTTGAAGAGCGATTTGGTGGAAGTCATGTTGGCTGCCACCAGCGAAAAATTGGCCGCATTTGAATTGGAGTGGGACAGAAGAACAGCTCTGGGGGTTGTGATGGCTGCTGCTGGTTATCCCATGAACCCGCGCAAAGGTGATGTCATCACAGGATTGCCTAAAGACGACCAAGACGCCATGGTGTTCCATGCTGGAACGACGGCCAAGGATGGCCAAACGCTGAGTTCAGGGGGCCGTGTTCTGTGCGTCACAGTCCTGGCAGATTCAGTGAAGCAAGCGCAACAAAAAGCCTACGAAATAGCCAAGGGCATTCACTTTGAGGGACAACAATACCGAAGAGATATTGGCTTTAGGGCAATCAAATCGTGAACACTCTTGAAGAACAAAATGTACCTGCAACGGCGTTGATTCCAGGTCCCTATCCTCTTCAAATGAAGGGCTATATTTGGGCCGCTTGGCTCCTCAAGCTGATTGGTTGGCGGGTTGACTTTCAGGGACTACCGACACTGCAAGGTGTGGCCATTGTTTATCCGCATACCAGCAACTGGGATTTTTGTACGGCCATGTTGTGCAAATGGACCATGGGGTTGCCCTTATTTTTTTGGTGCAAAGACACCTTATTAAAGATTCCTTTGTTTGGCCCTTGGCTTCGCTGGATTGGTGGAGTACCCATTGATCGGTCTTCCCCTCGCGGCGTTGTCGGTGCCATGGTCGAGGTTTTTGCTGAACACCAGCGCGCAGGAAAATTTTTGTGGATTGGCTTGTCACCTGAAGGGACGCGAAAGCGAACAGAGGGATGGCGAAGTGGTTTTTACCAATTGGCCATAGGCGCCAATTTGCCTTTAGCCGTGGTACATCTCGATTACCGAAAAAAACAATTGAAGTTTGAGGGCTTCTTGAAACTTTCAGGTGATGTAGAGCTAGATTACGCCCGCATCCGCAAAATGTACGAAGGTGTAGAAGGCTTTCACAATGACAAAGTGGCCCCGATTCGGCCATTGCCTGCTAGAGAAAATTCCAAATAATCGCCAGGTAGACGATTTTAGAAAGACACAGTATGCAAGTTAGCCAAGCCCATCTCGTTCGGCAATACCTGATTCAGCTACAAGCTGACATTACCACTGCCTTGCATGAATTAGATGGCACAGCTTTTGTGGTTGATGTTTGGAAAAAGCCAGAAGGCGAGATGCTTCAAGGCGATGGCATTACGCAAATTTTGGAAGGTGGCCCTGTGTTTGAAAGAGCAGGGTGTGGCTTTTCGCATGTGAACGGCCCGAAGCTGCCGCCTTCAGCCACCCAGCACCGTCCAGAATTGGCGGGGGCACCTTTTGAAGCCATGGGCATGTCGTTGGTTTTCCATCCGCGCAACCCCTACGTACCGACTGTTCACATGAATGTCCGAATGATTGTGGCAAAGCCTGCGGGCAAAGACTCGGTGGCGTGGTTTGGTGGCGGTATGGACCTGACCCCTTACTACGGCTTCGAAGAAGATGCGGTTCATTTCCACCAAACCTGCAAAGAAGCTGTTCAGCCTTACGGTGCAGACCTTCATCCTCGTTTTAAAAAATGGTGCGACGAATACTTCTTCTTGAAGCACCGCAACGAAGCGCGAGGCGTGGGCGGTATTTTTTACGATGACTTTTCAGAACTGGGTTTTGACAAAGGATTCGCCATGATGCAAGACGTAGGCAATGGGCTTTTAAAAGCCTACATGCCCCTCGTGATGCGCAGAAAAGACACACCGTATGGTGAGCGTGAAAGGGGCTTCCAACTCTATCGCCGCGGCCGGTATGTAGAGTTCAACTTGGTCTGGGACAGAGGTACACATTTCGGCTTGCAGTCAGGCGGACGCACTGAATCGATTTTGTTGTCGATGCCATCGCTTGTCAGCTGGTCCTACAACAGGGTGGATGCACCCGATTCAGCAGAGGCTCAATTGGCCAGCCAATTTTTGAAACCAAGGGATTGGGTTTGACCCTCCAACGTATTGGCATTTTGGGCGGCGCATTTGATCCGCCGCACCAAGCCCATGTGGCCATGGCAGAAGCGGCTATTGCGCAATTTCAATTGGATGAGTTGCAGGTCATACCCACCGGCAACGCATGGCACAAACCCAGGAACTTAAGCAGTGGTGATCACAGGTTTGAGATGGCCAGACTGGCTTTCAGCCACTTGAGCAAGGCCCGCGTGAATGACATTGAATTGCGCCGAGAGGGCCCCAGCTACACCATCGACACCTTGAGAGTGCTGGCAGACCAGTTTCCGGGTGCGCAATTTTTCTTGTTCATCGGTGCAGATCAGGGCAAAGCCTTGGCAACGTGGCAAGAAATTGGTGAAATAGCCCGGCGGGCTATAATTTGCGTCGCTGAGCGCCAGACATCTGAATCTTTTGAACCTGTCGCTGCCAGCCATGACATTCCCACTCAGCCCTTGAAATTGCCCAATTTGCCTCACAGTGCAACGGAAATTCGAGCACGGGTGGCCCAAGGGCAACCCATTGACGCGCTGGTCTCCTCGACCGTTGCGCTGTATATTCAAAGCCATCACCTCTACCAGCCTGCACGATGAACGAAACCTCTGCCAAAAAAGACACCCAAAAACTCCAACGCATCATTGTGGATGCCTTGGAAGATGTGAAAGCACAAGAAATTGTGGTATTCGACACAGAAGAGATGTCTGCCCTTTTTGAGCGTGTCATCATTGCTTCAGGTACATCGAATCGTCAAACCAAAGCATTGGCAGCCAGTGTGCGCGACAAGGTGAAAGAAGCGGGCTATGCCAAACCTCGCATTGAGGGTGAAGACAACGGCGAGTGGATCATTGTCGATTGCGGCAGCGTCGTTGCGCACGTCATGCAGCCCACCATTCGTTCTTACTACAACCTGGAAGAAATTTGGGGCGACAAGCCCGTGCGATTGAAGCTGGGTGCGCCCAAGCCTGCCGAACCTGTGCGCAAGCCTGTTGCCAAGAAGAAGGCCAATGTCAGTGCTGGACGCACGCCGACTCGGCGGGATGCTGTACCTGTTGGCCCCATGGGTTCTGAAGCGCTCAAGCCAACTCGCAAAACCCCGACGCAAAAAAGCGCCAAACCTCTTGCTAAAACAGCAGGAAAGCCATCTGGTAAATCAGTGGGCAAAGCGCCTGCCAAATCAAGCAGCAAACCTGCGACCAAGTCCAGTGCTAAGCCTGCAGCCAAATCTGCAGCAAAGTCATCTGCCAAGGCAAAGCCTAAGGCCTGAGATTCATGAAGCTGCTAATTGTGGCAGTAGGGCAGCGAGTCCCCGATTGGGCGCAAACGGCGTGGGACGATTACGTCAAACGCTTTCCCCCTGAGCTGAAAATCGAGCTCAGGGCGGTGAAGACCGAGCCTCGCAGTTCTAAAACCTATGAAACCTTGGTGGCTGCAGAGCGGCAACGCATTGAGGCGGTTATCCCTCGTGGCGCTCGCACAGTGGTACTAGACGAGCGCGGTACTGCACTGAGAACCACCGCGCTTGCGCAGCGCTTAAAAGATTGGCAATTGGGTGGTGATGATGTGGCGCTGATTATTGGGGGGCCAGATGGTTTAGAACCAGCCTTTAGAGATGCAGCGCATGAGCGCATTCGCTTGTCTGACTTGACGCTGCCACATGCCATGGCCAGGGTCTTACTTATTGAACAGTTGTACCGCGCTTGGTCAATCAATGCCAACCACCCTTATCACCGAGAATAATAATTGTGCAATGAAAGATTTCGTTTATTTGGCCTCACAAAGTCCTAGGCGCAGACAATTGCTTGAACAAATTGGTGTTCGGTATGAGTTGTTGTTGGCCACACCTGACGAAGATGCGGAATCGCTAGAGCATGTGCTACCTGGTGAAATCCCTTTGACTTATGTGAAGCGCGTGACGCATTTGAAACTTGAAGCAGCCGTCAAGCGCATGAAAACGCGAAACTTAGAACCTGCTCCTGTTTTATGCGCAGATACCACGGTGGCCTTGGGTCGAGTGATCTTAGGCAAACCGGAAAACGCGCAAGACGCTGTGCGAATTTTAAAAATTTTAGCAGGCCAATCGCACCGAGTGTTAACTGCGGTGGCTGTAGCATCGGGCCATCGGCGTTCATTGGGTGTGTCTGTTTCTAAAGTGACTTTTGCGCCTATGAAGGTCTCCGAGATCAAAGCCTATGTCGCAACAGGAGAGCCCTTTGGGAAAGCTGGTGCCTATGGCATTCAAGGCATGGCTGCGGCTTTCATATCAGATATTCAGGGCTCTTACACTGGCATCATGGGCCTGCCACTTTTTGAAACGGCTGAGTTGTTGAAAAACATTTGAGTTCAATCCCTATGCCGCGAACACATTCACTGCCAACCGAAACGATCGAAAGTTATCAAAGCTTGGGAGCCGTCGTGTTGCGCGGTGTTTTCAATGAGCAAGAAATTCAGACACTCGAAAAAGGCATTGAGCATAATCTGGCGCATTTAAGTGATTTGGTACAAGTGGCCAGTCAGGCCGATGATCCTGGGCGCTTTGTCGAAGATTTTTGTACTTGGTCCACCAACCCAGATTACCAAAGCATTTTGTTCAATTCAAACTTGCCGCATTTGGCGGCGCAACTGATGCAGTCGCAAACTGTGCGCCTTTATCACGATCATTTGTTGGTCAAAGAACCTGGGACTCAACAGGCAACGCCTTGGCACCAAGATCAACCTTATTACAACGTGAGTGGTCGCCAAAACGTGAGTTTTTGGATTCCGGTTGATTCAGTCCCTTTGGCCAGCACACTCAGGTTTGTGTCGCAATCGCATTTGGGCACCTGGTACATGCCGCGAACTTTTCGAGATCAGCAAGCCAAATGGTTTCCCGAGGGAAGCTTGGCTGACTTGCCATCAATAGATGAAAACCCCAGTGAATACAAACAGCTTGCATGGGCCCTAGAGCCGGGCGATTGTGTGGCTTTTCAGATGCTTTCCCTGCATGCTTCTGGCGGTGTCGGACCTCAAAGCAGAAGGCGCGTTTTTTCTGCCAGATACCTTGGCGACGATATTCGCCATGCAATTCGTCGCTGGGTCACTTCGCCACCTTTTCCCGAATTAGAAAATCGCTTACCAGACGGTGCCACGATGGACGATGCCTTGTTTCCCAAAGTGTGGGGTTGAAGCTCGAAGCAGCACCTTTTTGGCAAGGGTTAGCAAAACCGCTCCAACCATCTTGTTTGCGCCTTGAATAACGTAAGCCAGTTTTCGCGTGAAAAATCTCAAAAAAAGAAGTTTGAGGAGGGTATCTGACTTGGATCATTCCACCTTCCTCCTGACTCAAGGCAAAATAGAAGCATGATAGTGACTCCAACTGAAACTACTTTTTTGACGGCGGCCTTTTATAAGTTTGTTGATTTGCCTGACCATGCAGATCGGCGCGCTCCTTTGCTGGCATTTTGCGAAGCCCACAACGTCAAGGGCTTGGTCTTGTTGGCGCGTGAAGGCATCAACAGCACAATTGCCGGTACGCCAGAAGATGTGCGTGCGGTGCTGGCCTACTTGCGACAAGATCCCAAGTTGGCTGACTTAGAGCACAAAGAATCCATTTCAAGCAAGGCGCCGTTTCACCGCATGAAAGTTCGCCTCAAAAAAGAAATTGTCACACTGGGCGTGAATGGCATCAGTCCGACCCAGCGCGTGGGTCAGTATGTCAAGCCAGAAGACTGGAACGATCTTATTTCTGCGCCTGATGTTGTGGTGATTGATACGCGCAACGACTACGAGGTCGAGATAGGTACGTTCAAAGGCGCCGTCGACCCGCAGATTCAAAGCTTTTCGCAACTGCCTAAATGGGTAAAGCAAGCAAAAGTCTTGGAAGAAAAAAATGGCCAAAAACCCCGAGTGGCCATGTTCTGCACTGGCGGTATTCGATGCGAGAAATCAACCGCCTTGATGCTGGAACATGGGTTTGAAGACGTCTATCATTTGCAGGGTGGCATCCTCAAATATCTAGAAATTGTGTCGCCAGAAAAAAGCTTGTGGGAGGGTGAGTGCTTTGTGTTTGATGAGCGTGTGTCTGTGGGGCACGGCCTAACACCAGGGCCACATGAACTGTGTCGCAGCTGTCGTGAGCCATTGCCTGCCAACGCCAAAGAATCGCCGTTGTTTGAGGTGGGAGTCAGTTGCCCTAGGTGTCATGAACACACCAGCAATGTGCAAAAGGACAGTGCGCGAGAAAGACAAAAACAATGGGAAATTGCCAAGGCGCGCCAGATCAATCACATTGGCACGCCACAACGTCAAGAAAGGGTGGCTGCTTTGTTGCCAATTGATGCACCAATTTTGTATTCATTCCGCCGCTGTCCCTATGCCATGCGAGCCAGATTGGCGCTTTTGTCCAGTGGCATTCGATGCGAAATTCGCGAAATTGCCTTGTCGCAAAAACCTGAAAGCATGTTAGCTGTCTCTCCGAAAGGGACCGTGCCAGTCTTGGTTATGAAAGATCAGGTGCTTGAGGAAAGTCTGGACATTCTCAACTGGGCTTTGCAACAAAATGACCCAGAGTCTTGGTCAACTGCGGGCACTGACTTGCACTCAGATGCCTTAGCGCTTGTGCTGCAATGTGACAGTGAATTCAAACGACATTTGGATAGGTACAAATACCCGAATCGCTACAATCTACCAGATGGACTAGAGGACAGACAACAAGGTTCTTTGTTCGTAAGCCAGCTCAATGAAAAATTGAGCCAATCAGCGAACTTGATGGGCCCTGCATGGTGTTGGGTTGACGCTGCCATTGCACCCTTTGTGAGGCAATTCGCCAGAACAGACCGTGAGTGGTTTGATGCGCAAGCTTGGCAACCATTGCAAAATTGGCTGACAAGTTTTGAGACTTCAGAGGCCTATTCTGTTGTGATGCACAAGTACAAAGTTTGGCACCAAGGAGCCAAGCCGGTTTCTTATCCTGCTGCACCTTGAATGAATTGAACGCAGCGTTCGACCTGCGTCACGGGCAGCATGTGCCCACCGCTGACCAAGGTTAAATGTGTTCTTGGAATGCGGGAAGTTAAATCTTCGCCATTCTGTTTGCAATCCAAAATGCGATCTTCCTTTGCAAACAAAACATACACGGGCGTTTTCATATTGGCATAAGCTTCCTCGATAGCAGGCATGCTCCAGCTGACATTTTGCAAGTCGCTTGAGGCGCTGATAAAGGTCTGAGGTTTGAGTGACAAGATGCCGCCTCCGCGAATGGCGAAGTCTGCAGGTGCTTTCTCAGGACCAAAAATAATTTTCAAACTCAAGGACATGCGGTAAAGCGTGCCAGGAATAGCCAAGGTCCAACCGAGAATGGATCGAAGTACGGGTGAGGGTACATCGAGTGCTTTGAAAGCGGGTGAGGGTGCATCGGGCAAATGCGTTAGGGGAGCGATCAAAGCTAAGGACTTCACCCTCTCGGGGTGCCTTTGTGCCGCTGCCAATGAAATTGCACCGCCTAGGGAATGACCGACAAAAACGGCAGACTCAATTTGCAAGTGATCGAGCAAGCTCACAATGGTGTCTGCTTGCGCTTCTAAACTGGCGTCGGCGTTGGAGGCGCGTTTGGAATAACCGCAGCCAGGCCGATCAACGCAAATGACTCTGTGAGTTTGCGCCAGAGGTGAGGCAACGCCGTAGGTGAAGTTTTGCAGATTACCGGCCAGGCCATGAATCATGACAATGACAGGACCTTGTCCTTGATCGACATAGTGAAGACGAGTAGACCCGAGTTGGGCAAATGTGCCTGCTGGCGGCAAGAGTTGCTCTGCCTTTTTATTTGAAAAAGCAGCGAAAAACACCAATCCAATGACGCTCATAAAGAGCAAAAACAAGATCCATAAAACTAGCATGATGACCTCGAATAAGCTGATTCAATGCAAAGAAACAAACGTGAAGAGAGAAGTGTGACGAGTCAGCGCTAGCTGAAGTGCATCACGCCATCGTTCAGACTTCCGTATTTAATCAAAAAGACATCTTTTAAATAATTTTGGTTGACTTGCCACGGCGCTCTTTTGCCTTGTTTAGGCAGGACATTTCGAGCGCGTTGAACATAGCCAGAAGTGAACGACAAATAGTCTAGTTCTTCAACGCTGGCATCGCGAACTGGCACGGCTTTTCGATACCCATGTTTGCGCATGTAATTGAGCAGTCTGCAGGTGTATACGGCAGTCAGATCGGCTTTCAATGTCCATGAGGCGTTGGTATAGCCAAACGTCATGATTGCATTGGGCAGGTCAGACAACCACATCCCCCTGTAGGCCATGGCCTGAGAGGCATTGAAAGGCTTGCCATCAACTTCAATTTGAATGTCGCCCAACAAGTTCAAAGCCAAGCCGGTTGCAGACACAATGATGTCAGCCTCAAGTGATTTTCCGCTTTTCAATTGAATGCCATTCTCAGTCACGGCTTGTATCGTGTCCGTGACGACACTGGCATTACCACGCCTGATTTGTTTGAACAAATCGCCATCAGGAACCAAGCAGAGTCTTTGGTCCCAAGGTTTGTAATCAGGAGAAAAATGCTTTGCTTGCTCATCAGAGCGCAATTGTTTGGCCGCCATTTTGACCAAGTAGCGTTTGACAAACTCGGGCTGGCTGCGCGCGAATTGATACGACAGCATGCCTAAGCTGACATTTTTAGCCCGCGTGATTTGGTAGGCCCATTTTGCGGGCAGATACTTTTGCAAAGTCAATGAGAAGCTGTCTTCTGCTGGCCTTGAGACCACGTAAGTAGGAGAACGTTGTAGCATCGTGACGTGGGCTGCTGTTTTGGCCATTTCAGGCACCAGAGTGACAGCTGTGGCACCACTGCCGATGACCACGACTTTTTTCTGATCGTAATGGAGGTTCTCTGGCCAAAATTGAGGGTGAACCCACTGGCCTTTGAAGCTGGCTTGACCTGGGAAGTCTGGTTGGTAGCCATTTTTGTAGCTGTAGTAACCGCAGCACAGATACAAAAACCTGGCTTTTAAAACGACCGGTTGATCATTGTGTTTTTGTTGGGCAGTCACTGTCCAGTACGATTCGTCTGATGACCATGTGGCATGTGTCACAGCGTGTCCATGCCGAATATGAGGGGTGATGCCGTTTTCGTCTGCTGTCTTTTGGATGTATTGGCGAATGGTACTGCCATCCGCAATTGACTTGTTATCCACCCAAGGTTTGAAAGAGTAACCCAAGGTGTACATGTCTGAATCTGACCGAATGCCTGGATAGCGAAACAAGTCCCATGTGCCGCCAATGGCGTCTCTTGATTCCAAAATACACCAGCTGCTTTGTGGGCTGTGCATTTGCAAATGTTTGGCAGCTCCAATGCCCGACAAGCCTGCACCCACAATCAAAACATCGATGGGCGCATGGGCATCGGCTGCACTTCCTGATGCAGCTTGAAACAAAGCGTTCATTTTTAAATGCCTAAACTTTCTAAAGTGATCAGACCTTTAGGTGTTTGAAGCTTGGCTACGATATTGGCAGGCCCTTCATTCACTTCGACGTGACCTAATGAAATGGCGTCATAGGCTGATTGAATTTTGCTGGCACTTGGGTGAAAGACATCTAAAGACTTCAGTGACACACCTGAACGTGGCAAATGATTGCGAGGATGCAATTGCATGGGATCGGCTGCTTCTGGTTTGCCCCACTGAATGAGGGTTGGCAGGGTGCCGTTAAATAGCCTGTCGCCGTCAAGCCTGACAGTGATTTGCCATTGCAGCAAGCCTTTTGGCGTTTTGCGACTGGCATGAATGATGGGTCCCCGATCAATACCTTGTGCTTTCCAGGCATGGCGAGCGTCTTGAATGTTGTTGGTATTGGCCACAAAGTGAATGAGGCGAGGCGATTTGGCCAATTCTGCTTGGAGTTGCTGGTTGTCTAAATCAAACCAACGTGTGGGGGGCGGTTTTTTTTCGATCACGGCATCTGGATTGATGGCAATGATTTCTAAATAGGCGACAGGGAATGCGGGCGTGGCAATTTTAAAAAGGCGATTGTGAGTGCCGTATTTTTCATGCTCACCGCCTGCGGCGGGTGTGAGGCCTAAGGTGGCCTCACACCATTCAACACCTTGTTGCAAATTGTGGGCTGCAACGACCAAATGGTCAATTTGGCTTTTCATCAAGCGGCTTCAAATTCGATTTGAACTTTCAATGATTTCGATTTGTCACAAGCCAATTCAAAGGCTTCAACCGCTTTGTCCATGGGCAAAATACCCGTGATGACAGGCTTGCCATTGATCAGGCCTTCATTCAAGAACTGAACCGCTGTGGCAAATTCGGCATGAAAGCGGAAGGTGCCGCGCAGGTCTACTTCTTTGGCGACCAATTGCGTCATGGGCAAGCTCATGTCGCCGCCCATACCCACGGTGATTAAGATGCCACGGGGCACAATGACATCGAGGCCTGCACGCAAAGCAGGTTCACTGCCAGATGCTTCAAATACAGCTTCAAACTGTCCTTTGTCAACTTTGTATTTGTCAAGCAACTCGGGCTGGCTTTTGAGGTTGATGGTTTCGTCGGCGCCCATTTCTTGGGCGCATTTCAAGGGCAGGTCTGCAATGTCTGCAGCCACAATTCTGGCTGCGCCAGCGCGGCGCAAAGCCCCAATGAGAAGCGAGCCGATGGGGCCGCAGCCTGTGACAAAAACTTGCTTGCCCAGAACGCCGCCGGCTCGTTGAATGGCGTGCAGGCCAACCGACAGCGGCTCGGCCAATGCGGCTTCTGAAAGGCTCAAGTGCTTGCCAATGGGGTGAGCTTGATAGGCTTCAATGATGAGTTGCTCGGCAAAGGCGCCTTGAATGTGAGGGAAGGGCATGGCGCTGCCAAAGAAGCGCATGTTCAAACAATGATTTTGTTGACCCATTTGGCAGAAGCGGCAAGAGCCGCATGGGCGCGAAGGCGAAATGGCAATTCGCTGACCCACTGAGAGGTGTTTGACGTTCGCGCCAAGCGCGCTGATCATGCCCGAAATTTCATGCCCGAGTGCCATCGGTTGTTTGATGCGCACAGTACCAAAACCACCGTGTTGGTAATAATGCAAATCAGAGCCACAAATGCCTCCAAATGCAACGTTCACGCGAACTTGATCGGGGCCCATGTCGGGCAACTGGGTTGTTTCAATTCTTAAGTCTTTGGCAGAGTGGCAAATGAGCGCGCGCATGAAAAGAGCCTTTCAACGGGAAAGTTAGAGTGTAGCCGTGACGCCACCATCCACATACAGGATGTGTCCATTCACAAACCGAGAAGCGTCGCTGGCCAAAAAGACGGCTGCGCCGCCCAAATCTTCGACATCGCCCCAACGACGGCTAGGGGTACGGCCCACAAGCCAAGAAGAAAACTGAGGGTCGTCGACCAGTTTTTGATTCAGCTCGGTTTTGTAATAACCTGGGCCCAAACCATTCACATTGATGCCAAACTGCCCCCAATCAATGGCCATGCCCTTGGTGAGCATTTTGACGGCGCCCTTGCTGGCGGTGTAAGGTGCAATGCCTGGGCGACCCAGTTCGCTTTGAACAGAGCAGATGTTGATGATTTTGCCGTGGCCACGTGGGATCATTTTTTGTGCCACCGTCTTTCCCACAAAGTAGACGCTGTCGAGGTTGGTGCGCATGAGGGTGTGCCAATCTTCGTCTTTGTATTCATGCAATGGACCGCGAATTTGCATGCCAGCGTTGTTGATCAAAATTTCAAGTTCATCGATGTTGGCTTCAATTTGATTGACAGCACGGGCCACATCTTGGGCATGGGTCACATCAAAAACTGATTGGCTAACCTGCAAGCCTTCTGCTTGAAGGGTGGCCGCCGCAGATGCTACTTTGTCTGCCTTGCGTCCATTGACAATGACATGCGCGCCAGCTTCGCCCAGTGCGCGGGCAAGAGCGAATCCGATGCCTGCCGATGAGCCAGTAATAAGGGCAAGCTTACCGTTCAGTTGAAATGATTGAAGTACAGTCATATTTCAAAAAAATTAATCGGTAGGCAGCGCATATTCATCAGCGCTGAAAACTGTGTGGAACACAGTGCCATCAAACATGGCAATGAGGTCCTTAGAAACTTCCCGGCTTTTGAGGCGCACTTCTGAGGCCAAGGCAATTTCAATGGATTCACGCGTAGGGTAGCGTACGGAAAGCACCATGCCAAAGTGAGGATCGCCTATATCGCTTTCAACTTGTCTTAAAACGCGCACTTCTTGCGCGCCTGGAAACCGCGTCCACAAAGGAACCAGTTCCTTGCGAATGTAGCTGTTGAAAGCTTGTTCCATGCCGGGTTTGACATTGCCTTGAAAAAATGCGCATCGAATGAACATGAAAGTCCTAATGTTTGTGAAGAGAATGAGTTTGAATTAAGGAGTTGCGATGTCTAAGTAGATCTTCTTGGTAAGCGACTAACTTGACCATGGCATTTCCCAAAAGATCTGATACAGCCTGATTGATGCACATAGCGATGACATCAATTTCATCAGCACTTGGTTTTTCCAAGGTTTGTAATTGACTGTCTAACAATCCAGCTTGCATGTAATGGCCTTTGCGTTCTTGCATGCGCTGCTTGATCAGGTCTGGTTTGCCATCTAAAAATAGAAACACAACCGGGCCTGCTTGTTGCCGAATACGATCTCTGTAAATACGCTTGAGAGCAGAGCAGGCCACGATAGCGCCCGCTGTGCCATGGAGGTTTTGTTCTGAATTGGCAAGGTAGTTGGCTATGCGGTCTAGCCAAGGCCAGCGGTCTGCATCTTCAAGAGCAATGCCGGCACTCATCTTGGCCACACTTTCGGGTAGGTGAAGTTCGTCGCCATCTTTCATGGGCAGGCCAAGTGACTTTGAAAGTCCTTCGGCCAGCGTTGATTTGCCGGAACCGGAAACACCCATCACGATAATCCGAAGTGGAGGGCCTTCTGTGTACATCAGATGTTGTTGCAACTCATGCGAGGTAAATCGCCTGACTTGCCGCTAATTTCAGTCAGCCTTGGCGCCAGAGGCTCTGACAATGGGGCCCCAGCGTTGCACTTCTGCTTTGTTCATCTCGGCCATGGTTTCTGGGCTACTGCCCATGATGATGTAGCCCAACTCGGTCATGCGTTTAACGAACTCGGGTGACTTGGTGCCTTTCACTGCTTCTGCGTTAAGTCGCATGACCACATCACGGGGTGTATTGGCTGGCACTGCCAAGCCAAACCACACGCCTGATTCATAACCCGCCACACCTGCCTCTGCCATGGTGGGCAAATCGGGCAGCAAAGGATCGCGTTTAGAGCCAGTAGTGGCCAAAGCTTTGAGCTTGCCAGATTTGATGTGAGGAATGGCCGACGGGATGTTGTCAAACATCATCATGACTTGACCGCCCAGAAGGTCAGTGACAGCGGGTGCACTGCCTTTGTAGGGAATGTGTGTGATGTTGACATTCGTCAAAGATTTGAACATCTCGCCAGACATGTGAATGCTGGTGCCACTGCCACTGGAAGCGTAATTCATGGCGCCCGGTTGCGATTTGGCAAGCGCAATGACTTCTGAGACAGAGTTGGCTTTGATCGATGGGTGTAAAACCAGCACATTGTTCAAGGAAACCAAGGCAGATACTGGGATCAAGTCCTTGTTGGGGTCAAAGGGCATCTTGGCATACAGTGCAGGATTGATGGCCTGAATGCCGCTGGTGGTCATAAAAATGGTGTAACCATCTGGGTTTGAGCGGGCTACATCCGCACCGCCAATGTTGCCGCCTGCACCTGGTTTGTTGTCGACCGTGACGGGTTGGCCTAAATTTTTTGCCAACTCTAGCGCAATCGCTCTGGAAGCAATATCGACAGCACCGCCTGGGGGAAAGGGGCAGACCAGTCGAATGGCTTTGTTGGGGAAAGCTTGTGCCAATGCAGCGGGGGCGGACAGCAAAGCACTGGCCATGCCGACTGATAAAGCCAGAGTAGAAACCCATGAAAATGATGGGCGTAACTTGAAAGATGCCATTTAAAACTCCTCAGGATCGAAATTGAGCCCCAAGCCTATTTGAATTTTTGGATTTTGAGCACAGGATATTCCCTTGATTCTGAGAGTGAAGTTCACAACAAAATAATTCAATTTCGCGGTTTAATGGTGGTCCCATTGGTGTTTTCGGATGCCCCTTCGGATATCTCAATCCTTGCATCGAGTTTGCATGCCATTTCTTCCTTCT
>CANHXV010000013.1 GCA_947464665.1 Comamonadaceae bacterium | reverse complement strand
TGCTTTGGACATTGCAGCATCCGAATTTGGGCAGCAGGGTCAATACCGCCTAGGACTGGAATCCCGAGAATTGGACTCCGACGGCATGATTGAAATGCTGTTGAGATGGGTTGAGAAGTACCCCATCGCCTCCATCGAAGATCCTTTGGCCGAAGACGATACGGTGGGGTTCGCTCGCTTTACCAAGGCTATTGGCCATAGATTGCAAATTGTGGGCGATGATTTTTTGGTCTCCAATTCGACCCTCATTCGAGAAGCCGCTAAGCTAGGCGCTGCCAACACGGTACTTCTCAAACCGAACCAAAGAGGCACGCTGAGCGAAACCTTAGAAGCTTGGAAAGTAGCACAAGCGTTGGGCTATTCAGCCATCGTGTCGGCCCGCTCTGGAGAAACCGAAGACACCACCATTGTCGACCTGGCAATTGGGTGGAATGTGGGTCAACTCAAAGTTGGATCGTTCGCAAGAAGTGAGCGCATGGTCAAGTGGAATCATGCCCTGCGCATTGAAGAGCAATTAGGCGTTCAAGCCCATTTCGCTGGCTCTAGCGTTTTTAAAAAAACACACTGAACTTCAATACCTGACATTGGCGCTCGAGTCCGCCACTTTTCACGCATTCGGTACTAACCTGAATTTCTATCAATTAAAGAATTCTTTATCTTGCAAATATCAACAAATTTGCAATTACATCGCAGAAGTAAAACCGCCATCAACCGTCATAATTAATCCATTCACAAAAGATGCCTCATCTGAAGCTAGAAAAACAGCTGCAGGGCCAATTTCTTCTAGGCGCCCCCATCGGCCAACTGGCGTTCTTTCTTGAACCCATTTGGTAAATTTTGGGTCTTCTACCAAAGCAGTGTTCATTTCCGTGGCAAAAAATCCTGGTGCAATGCAATTCACAGTGATCAGATGAGGTGCAAGCTCTACGGCCAGTTGCTTACACAAGGCATGAACAGCCCCTTTACTGGCCACGTAGGCAGAAATGGAAGGCCTCGCATTGATAGCACTCATAGAACCTATCAAGATAATCCGCCCATTTTTCTTTTCTAACATAAGAGGCGTCACTGCTTTACAAAGTACCCAGATGGCGCTGAAATTGGTATTGATAACTTTTTCGAAATTTTGTAAGTCAAAATCTTGAATGGCTTGCCTGTGATTGATACCTGCATTGGCAATCAAAATATCGATTCTTCCCCATTGGTTTTGCAAGTTGGTAATGCACGACTGAGCTGCTTCAAAATTGGTGACATCGAAAGCCGCCGCTTGCGCAGAAAGTCCTTGCTCATTGAGTGTTTTGACACGCTCATTTAAGAGCTTTTCGTCACGAGCGTTTAGAACCACATGGGCACCCGCTTTTGCAAGTGATTGGGCCATTGACCAGCCAAGTCCTCTAGATGCACCTGTGATAAGCGCTATTTTATTGTTAAGCTTAAACATACTGCAGTTCCTTTAGTGCGAAAAATAGCATAGATTTTATAAAAAGCAATGCTATTCAAACTGACGGGATCAGCCGTTTGAAACGCTCCGTGAATCAATAGAAATTAATGCAGTTTGACCGTTGGGTTGGCCTGCTTTGAAAGCACCCTAGCAAGCGTATAAAGAACGGTCTTTAAAAACCCATGAATAGACAGTTCGTGAAGCTTGTAAAGAGACAAATACATGAGCTTGGCAAAATAGCCTTCGATCATGAGGTTTTTGCCAATAAGACCCCCCATCATGTTACCCACTGTACTGAATTTTCCAAGTGACACCAAGGAGCCAAAATCTCTGTAGTGATAGGGTTTTAATGGCTTTTTAGCGAAACGTCTTTTAATTTGGCGAAACATATGTGTTGCCTGCTGGTGTGCCGCTTGCGCCCGTGGCGGAACAATACCGCCACGTCCACCCTCCGCATCTGTGCACGGACATGCAGCGCAATCGCCCAAGGCAAAAATGTCTTGATCTAAAGTAGTTTGCAATGAGCTATGAACGACAATTTGGTTCAATTGATTGGTTTCCAAACCACCAAAATTTTTCAAATAATCGGGCGCCTTCACGCCAGCCGCCCAAACAACCAGCTCTGACTCTATCAATTGGCCATCGGCCAGTCGTATTCCCTTTGGCGTAACCTCCATGACTTTTGATTTGGTATGGACCTGAACACCCAGTTGAGAGATCAGGTGTTCTGTTGCATTCGAAAGCCGAGGGTTTAAAGCAGGCAAAATTCTGTCGGCTGCCTCAATTAAACTAATTTTCAAATCTTTGTTGGCGTCAATACCATCCAAGCCATACGCTACAACCTCGCGTGTCGTTCGATGGAGTTCAGCTGCAAGCTCTACCCCCGTCGCACCTGCACCAATAATGGCAACGTGAAGTTGGCTTTGCTCAATCTGATCAGTTTGGTGGTGTGCACGAATACATGCATTCACCATTTTGGAATGAAACAGTTTGGCATCCGTTTGATTTTCAAGCTTTAGAGCGTATTCTTTGACCCCAGCAGTTCCAAAATCATTACTCAGACTGCCAATGCAAATGACCAAGGTGTCGTAGCTGATTTTTTGCACAGGCGTAACAGGTGTGCGGTCAATATCCAAGTAAGGTGCCAATTCAATTGTCTTGTTCAGTCGGTCTAGGCCTTTTAGCTCTCCAATTCGAAAAATAAAATGATTCCAATGCGCGTGGGCCATGTAATCAACTTCATGATCACCGAAATCCATGCTGCCAGATGCAATTTCATGAAGCTTAGGCTTCCAAATATGCGTTCGATTTTTATCGACCAAAGTGACACTCACATTTTTGTCTCTTCGGTAAGACTTACCTAGACGAGTTGCAAGCTCGAGCCCCCCTGCACCGCCCCCAACTATGACAATTTGATGCACGTGTGTTTAAGCAGTTAAACCGCCCCCGCGAATTGACCTGTCATTCGGATCAAGGCTAAATTCTTGCAAAACCTTTTCTTTGATCCAAGAGTCGCAGGCGTTGTAGTCATGCACGACTGGAAAATGCTGCATCAGTTGAAATTTGCGCATGATGTAACTGCTGTTGAAATAATTGAAGCCGCATCGAAGGCCTGTTGGGGAAGTCTGCGATGGCATGACATAGCCACAAGTTTTGCATCGCGGGTCTAACTTAGTATTTGGATCCGTTTGAAAATGATTTGGCGTCATGATTGAAGTTCAAAGAAGCAGTATTGAAGAAAAGAACAGTGAATGTTCTGATCTGACATCACTTCTGTAAGCAAAATTCATGACAACATTGATACTCATTCAAATGCACCATTGTGGAGCGAAGTTTGCAGAAAAGAAACAATTAATTGATTTCTTTGGTGCATCGTACGGGCATGAATGGAAAATCAAAGCAAAACAACTGCATCAATTAACGATCAAACGTGATTTTTGTGCTTCACCGATATGGCCCACGATGGCTGCATCATTGAAGCCGTGGCGCTTAAAAACAGCCATCACCTCGGAAACAGTTTCAGGCGAACAACTGACCAACAAGCCGCCACTTGTTTGCGGATCAGACAAAAGAGTTTGGCATTCAGCTGGCAAAGTGTTGTCTAGGCTAATTTCTGGGCCATAGCCTTGCCAATTTCGACCTGAAGCTCCCGTGATGTTGCCGCCTTTGATCAAAGCCGAAACATTGGGTAGCAAAGGCACATCGGCCCAATTGATATGCACAGTCAATTGAGCACCGCGTGCAATTTCAAGAGCATGACCCGCCAAACCAAAGCCAGTCACGTCTGTCAAAGCGTGCACGCCAGACAACTCCGCCAACTCTGGGCCAGCGGTATTGAGCTTGGTCGTATTGGCAATCATTGATTCGTAACCAGCAGCGTCAAGAGCTTCTTTTTTGAATGCAGCTGACAAAATGCCAACACCAATAGGCTTGCCCAGAACCAACACATCACCAACGCGCGCGCCGTCGTTTCGTTTGACACGGTTTGGGTGCACCAAACCCAGTACAACCAAACCGTAGATCGGTTCAACGGAATCAATGGTATGTCCACCTGCAATTGGAATACCTGCTGTATTGCAAACCGATGCACCGCCAGCCAAAATTTTGCCAATGGTGCCTGTTGACAGCACGTTGATTGGCATGCCGACCAAAGCCAAAGCCAAAATAGGTTTCCCGCCCATGGCATACACATCGCTGATTGCATTGGTCGCGGCAATGCGCCCAAAATCGTAAGGATCGTCAACAATGGGCATGAAGAAATCTGTGGTCGCAATCAACGCCTGCTGATCGTTCAGCTTGTAAACGGCTGCGTCATCGGCAGTAGCAATTCCCACCATCAATTCTTTGGGAATCGGCATCTGCAATGTGCCTTTTAGGATTTCAGACAAAACCGCTGGGGCAATTTTGCAACCACAGCCTCCTCCATGAGAGAGAGAGGTTAAACGGGGTTCAATTTGTTTCATGGTGTGTCCTTGACGCACAAAATAGGAGTTGCTTGAAACACTATAAGTTCAAGGATATTGACGCAATAACATGATGCTATCTAGGATTGTAAGCAAGCCTTTGTACAGAGCGCTGAATTTATCACCGTGTTTCGGGATAGATAAAGCACCCCTGAGTTGATATTGAGGGGGAAGTGCTGATTTTGGGTGCGTCATCAAGTAATGGATACTACCTAGGAAGGCTGTTTTTCCACATGTTTTAATCACTTATCGAGTTTGTTTGTGTACAGCCCATTGGAATGGAATTAAAACGATGAAAAAAGAAAAAAACACCCAAGCTGTTGCGGTTATCACCGGTGGCGCTCGCGGCATTGGTCTAGAAATTGCCCAGCAATTTTTGAACAAAAATTATCGCGTTGCCATTCTTGACATTGACAAGGCAACGCTTGCCCAAACAGAAGCACAACTCAAGAATGACAATGTGCTTGCCCTTCATTGCGACGTCTCCAAGCCGCAGAAAGTAGCCGCTGCTGTTGCCAAAATTGAAAAGAGATTTGGTCGCATCGACTCACTGGTGAATAACGCAGGCGTCGCCATCTTCAAACCCATCTTAGACATCACTTGGAAAGATTGGCGTCAGATCATGGACACCAATTTGGACGGAACTTTTTTGTGTACCCAAGCTTGCGCGCCCATTATGCTCAAACATGGTGGTGGCAGTGTGGTCAACATTGCGTCCATTTCAGGTTTACGAGCCAGCACCTTGCGCGTGGCCTATGGCACCAGCAAAGGCGCGATCGTTCACCTCACCAAACAACAGGCGGCTGAGTTAGGTGATGTCGGAATTCGTGTCAACTGTGTCGCACCGGGTCCCGTCCTCACAGAAATGGCCAAGTTGGTTCACAGCACTGCCATAATCAAAGACTACTTCGACGCAATTCCGCTTAACCGCTATGGAAGCACCACCGAAATTGCCAACACCGTTGTGTTTTTATGCAGCGCAGAAGCCAGCTTTATCAATGGACAAACCATCGCTGTAGATGGCGGCTTTGATGCCACAGGCGTCGGCATACCTACCTTGCGGAAAAATCGCGCGGCAACTTCTGCTTCAAAGACTCCAAGTAAAAAACGCAAATCATGAATGCATCTTTCACGGCAGCGACTCCCCATATGATCGGCTGGGGACATACACCATTCGGCAAACTCGACAACACAGACCTGGAACAACTCATTAGAGATGCAGCATTGCCAGCTGTAGCAAGCTCCGGACTTGAGCTCCAAGACATTGACGGCATTTTTGTGGGCCACTTCAATGGCGGATTTGTTCGTCAAGATTTCACGGCTGCCATGGTGGCGGTGGCCATTCCCGAGTTCAGGCATGTCCCTTCGGTGCGCCTGGAAAACGCCTGCGCGACGGGTTCAGCTGCCATTTGGGCCGCCATGGATGCGTTGCAAAGTGGTCGTGTGAAACGCGCCCTGGTCATTGGCCTTGAGAAAATGAACACCCTGCCCTCGGCCCAAATTGGTGAGGTACTGCTTCGCTGCTCTTACGTCAAAGTAGAAGGCGACACCCCTGGAGGTTTTGCAGGTGTCTTTGGCAATATTGCTACCAACTACTTTGAGCGATTTGGCGACCAATCAGATGCTCTGGCTAGCATTGCAGCCAAAAATCATGTCAATGGCATGAACAATCCCTACGCGCACATGAAGCGTGATTTTGGTTTTGATTTTTGCAGACAAGCATCTGAAAAGAATCCCTTTGTGGCCGGCCCACTCAAGCGTTCGGACTGCTCTTTGGTATCTGACGGTGCGGCAGCCATGGTGCTGTCACTTGAGCCCATTGGCAACGCCACGGTGCCAGCCATCAAATGGCGCTCTAGGACACAAGTGAATGATTTTTTACCTTTGTCCATGCGTGATCCCACCCAATTTGAAGGCGCTGCTTTGGCCTGGAAAAAAGGCTTAGCCGATGCCCACATTAAGTTAGCAGACTTGCAATTTGTAGAAACGCACGATTGCTTCACAGTTGCAGAGTTACTCGAGTATGAAGCCATGGGACTGGCGCCCTACGGGCAAGGCGCCAGGGTGATTTTGGACGGTGTCTCCACCATGCAAGGCAAGCTGCCAGTCAATCCCTCTGGCGGTCTGAAATCAAAGGGACATCCCATTGGGGCCACAGGCGTTTCTCAGCATGTGATGGCCGCCATGCAACTCTCTGCAACGGCAGGCAAGATGCAAGTTGCCAATGCCAATTTAGGTGCTGTCTTCAATATGGGCGGCGCTGCTGTCGCCAATTACTTGAGTATCTTGGAGACGGCGTGAATTCTGCGCAAGTGATGAACCTGGGGCAACTGCTATCCCAGAGTGCTCAGCAGTTTCCTCAACGCATCGGCCTCATTCAAGGTGACCAACAATGGACTTGGTACGAATTGCAAGAACGCGTCAACGCCATGGCGCATGCGCTGCAACAACTTGGTGTTCGAAAAGGCGATAAGATTCTTACCCAGTCACGCAACAATGTGCAAATGTTTGAGAGTTGTTGGGTGGCGTTTCAACTGGGCTGTGTTTGGGTACCAACCAATTTTCGATTGTCGCCACCAGAGGTGGCTTATATGGCGCAATCTAGCCATGCCAATGTGATGATCTGCGAAAGTGTGTTCGCACAACACATTGATGCTGCATTAGATGCGGCACCCACTCTCCAACACGTCATTGCGATTGGCACCGCACGGCAGGCAGAAAACAGCTACGAAGATTTGGTGGCTCGCCATCTTGGCCAACAACCCTCTGAAACCACAGTTGGCTATGACGATCCCCTTTGGTACTTCTACACTTCGGGCACTACCGGTAAACCCAAAGCAGGCATCCTGACACATGGGCAAATGAGTTTTGTGGTGACCAACCATTTGGCCGACCTCATTCCAGGCACCAACGAGTTTGACTGCTCGATTGCAGTTGCGCCTTTGTCGCATGGCGCTGGCATTCATGCCCTGTTAAATGTTGCGCGTGGGTCACCTACTGTTTTGTTGCCCACCGAAAAACTGGTGCCCGAAATGTTCTGGCAGTTGGTGGAAAAACATCGTGTGACCAATTTATTCACCGTCCCCACCATTGTGAAAATGTTGGTGGAAGATGAAGCGGTCGACCGCTACGATCACAGTTCGCTCAAATTTCTCATTTACGCAGGCGCACCCATGTACAGGGCCGATCAAAAATTCGCATTGCAAAAACTGGGCAATGTGTTGGTTCAGTACTTTGGCTTGGGAGAGGTCACCGGTTGCATCACTGTACTTCCCAGTCACATGCACAGCGCAGATGATACCAACCCCAATGCGAACATCGGCTCATGCGGCCGCCCCAGAACAGGCATGCAAGTGGCGGTGCTCAAAGACGACCTCAGCCCTGCCGCACAAGGCGAAATTGGAGAAATTTGCTGCCGCGGCCCAGCTGTGTTTGCAGGTTATTACGGCAACCAGGAAGCCACCCAAAAAGCCCTCCGGGGTGGCTGGTTTCACACGGGCGATTTAGGCTATTTGGACGAGCGCGGTTTCTTGTTCATATCTGGCCGTCAGTCCGACATGTACATTTCAGGGGGTTCCAACGTTTATCCTAAAGAGGTTGAAGAAGTCATATTGAATCACCCCGATGTGGCAGAAGTGGCCATTGTGGGCATGCCCGACCCCAAATGGGGTGAGATTGGCGTTGCCGTCATCGTGAAGCGTGATGCGCAAAAAGATTTAACCGCTGAAGACATTCTGACTTTCTTAGATGGTAAAACAGCACGCTACCGGTGGCCACGGCATATTCAATTTTGGTCTGGCTTGCCAAAGTCTGGCTATGGCAAAGTGGCCAAAAAAGACATCCAAGCATTGCTCCAACAACAGGAACACTCCCAATGAGTACTGAAGATTTACAAAACCCTCTTAGCATGAACAATTCCTGGCTGAAACCTCTGGAAGTTGTCGCAGCATTGTTGTTGGTCCTTATTTTTACCTTGCTCTTGGGCGGCGTGATTTCGCGTTATGTATTTGCCTACCCCATCATCTGGATCGATGAGGTGGTGTCTTTGTCTTTCCTTTGGTTCGCCATGATTGGCACTGCCATTGCCATGCATCGCAATGAGCATCTTCGACTCACACTTTTTCAAGACATGTTGCCACCCAGGCTAAAAGGTTTTGTTCAGGCTTTTGGGCTCGTGGCCATTTCTGCCTTCTTGCTTGGCATGCTGCCCCATGCCATTGAGTATGTGAAAGATGAAATGGTCATTCGAACACCTGCCATGGACATACCAAATGGCTATAGAGTTGCCGCCATTGCCTTTGGCTTGCTGTCTATGCTGGCCATCGTCCTGGTGTATGCAGTGAAGAGCACCAAGTACATTGACTTGGCCATCTCTATTCTCGTTGTTGGCGGCGTCACCGCTGCTTGCGCACATTTTTCGCCACAGCTTCAACAACTTGGCAACATGAACCTCTTCTTGTTTTTAGTGGTCTTTGGTGTCGTTTGCTTGTTAGCAGGTGTGCCCATCGCATTCTGCTTTGGCATTGGCGCACTCAGCTATTTGGCTTTCTCTACCCAAACCCCGCTCATGGTCATTGTGGGTCGAATGGACGAAGGCATGTCGAGCTTGATTCTTATTTCGGTTCCCATTTTTGTTCTGCTCGGATGTATCTTGGACATCACGGGTATGGGCAAAGCCATTGTTGATTTTTTAGCTTCTCTCTTGGGGCACGTCCGTGCGGGCATGTCTTATGTGTTGCTGGGCTCCCTTTTCATTGTGTCTGGTATTTCGGGCTCCAAGGTCTCCGACATGGCGACAGTGGCACCCGCTTTATTTCCTGAAATGAAACGCAGAGGACACAAGCCGAAAGAGATGATTGCCCTGCTGGGCACGGGTGCGGCCATGGCAGATACAGTACCGCCCAGCATTGTGATGATTGTATTGGGCTCAGTGGCTGGCGTATCCATTGCCGGGTTGTTTCAAAGTGGCTTTGTGATTGCCATGGTGCTGCTTTTCATGCTGGTCGCACTGGCTCGTTGGAAAGCTCGTTTGGAAGACATGAGCAATGTCAAAAAAGCCAACATGAAATTGGTGGGCAAATTTTTGTTGGTGGCATCACCCGCTTTGGTCTTGCCCTTCATTATTCGCAGCGCAGTGGGCGGTGGCGTGGCCACTGCCACTGAAGTTTCAACCATTGCCGTGCTCTACGCCATGATCATTGGCAAAGTGCTCTATGGCGGCATTTCTAGCAAACAAATCTATGCCATGCTTGTTGAAACCGCTGCGCTGAGTGGCGCCATTTTGCTCATCTTAGGTACTGCGTCGGCCATGGCATGGTCGATTGCACAGAGCGGCATGATTCAAGGTCTTTCAAATATCATGACAAGTTTGCCAGGAGGCTGGATGACCTTCATGGCGGTCACCATGGTAGTCTTCTTGTTATTCGGTTGTTTGCTAGAAGGCTTGCCTGCGATTTTGCTTTTGGCGCCCATCATGTTCCCGATTGCCAAAAAACTGGGCATTCACGATATCCACTATTCCATGGTGGTCATGGCTGCCATGAACATTGGTTTGATGATGCCACCCATCGGTGTAGGCTTCTACTTGGCCTGTCGAATTGGTGGTGAATCGCCGGATGAAGTCATGGGTGCCATCTGGCCCTACATCCTGGCTTTGATTTTAGGTCTCATCGTGATTGCCTATGTGCCATGGCTGTCCATTGTGGCTTTGGTTTAAACACTTGAAAGAGAAGACTTTTATGGACACACAAAAACTGGCCGACTTGTACCGGTCAATGTTTCGCATCCGCGAGTTTGAAAACGCCGCAGAAATTGCCAGTCAAGGGGGGGTTGCCGCTTGGGGCTTGGCAGCTTCTGCCAAGCCTGCCTTGGTTCGCGGCCCGCTGCATCTTTCAACAGGTCAAGAAGCGGTTGCTGCGGGCGTCTGCCACGCACTTGTCAAAGAAGACATGCTGACATCCACCCATCGAGGGCATGGTCATACCTTGGCCAAAGGTGCTGATGCCACCAAAATGATGTGTGAGTTGTTTGGCCGTGCCACGGGTTACAACAAAGGCAAAGGCGGCTCTATGCACATTGCCGACTTCTCCGTGGGCATGTTGGGCGCCAACGGTGTGGTGGCTGCGGGCATCCCCATTGCAACGGGTGCCGCACACGCATTGAAAATACAAAAGAAACCCTATTTGGTCGCATGCTTTTTTGGCGATGGTGCCACCAACCGCGGACCCTTTTTAGAAGGTTTGAATTGGGCGCAGGTTTATGGCCTACCCGTTCTTTTCATTTGTGAAGACAATCGCATCTCTGCCACCACGCCCACCAAATCCATGAGTGCGGGTGAAGGGGCATTTGCAAGGGCTCAATCATTTGGTATCCCCTCGGTTCAAGTCGATGGCAACGATGTGATGGCCGTTCACGAGGCAGCTGCCAAAATGACGGCCGAAATTCGAGCCGGTGGTGGGCCTCGATTCATTCACGCTGTGACATACAGATTCAAGGGTCACGTGTCGGTTGATCCTGGCACGTATCGAGATCCAAAGGAAGTTGAAACAGCCATCAAAAATGACCCTCTGATGGCCACTCGCCGTCAATTGATTGCTGCGGGATTGCCACTTAATCAAGTTGAAACCATTGAAGCAGAAGCTCAACAGGAAATCGCAACAGCACTTTCCGTTGCAGAAGCAGCACCCTGGCCAGTGGTGGCCGATGCATACGAGGACATTATGAACACCAGCGCAGGGGTATGGGTATGACCATCAGCACCATGAGTTATGCCGAAGCGGCATGTTTGGCTTTGCGGGAAGCCATGAAAGCAGACCCTGCCGTCATCGCTTTGGGTGAAGATTTAGGACGCGGCGGCGTGTTTGGTCAATACCGTGGACTGCGCGAGGAATTTGGTCCTGATCGCATCATTGACACGCCCATTTCCGAGTCCAACATCATGGGCAGTGCGGTAGGCATGGCGCTGGCAGGCATTCGACCCGTGGTTGAAATGCGCGTCATTGATTTTGCATTGTGTGCGATGGACGAAATCGTGAATCAAGCTGCCAAGAACCGGTACATGTTTGGCGGGCAAGGACGCGTGCCTTTGGTGGCGCGCATGCCCATTGGTATTTGGTCGGCATCTGCTGCGCAACACTCCCAATCGTTAGAAGCCTGGTTTGCCCACATGCCAGGCTTGGTGGTAGTAGCGCCTGCCACACCAGCCGACAACTATGGCCTTCTCAAGTCGTCCATGGCTTCGGGTGACCCGATCATTTACATGGAGCACAAAGAACTGTGGGGGCTTCAGGGTGAAGTCGACACCGCCATTGAAGTACCCATTGGCAAAGGTAAAAAGCTGGCCCAAGGCAATGACCTCACCATCGTGACCTGGTCTCGCGGTGTCGGCGTGTGTCAGCAAGCCTTGGCCGAAGGCGCTTTTGGCAAGCTTCAGCCTGATGTCATTGACTTGCGCTCAATTTGGCCTTGGGACAAAGAGATGGTTTTTGAGTCAGCGGCCAGAACGGGCCGCTTGTTGGTGGTGCACGAGGCTATTCAAGTGGCCGGGTTTGGCGCTGAAGTGGCAGCCGCAACGGCTGAGGCCACAGGCTGCAAAGTCAAACGCCTAGGGGCGCCACGCATTCCAGTGGGCTACGCCCAAATTCTGGAAAACGAGTCACGCCTGAGCGTTGAGAAAGTGGCCACTGCCGCAAACTCTCTGTTCAAGGCCTGAAAGATCAGTTAGCATTTAACTGACTTAAATTAAGCTTCAATTTCAAGTTTTATTTCTATATTTAAAGGAGACTTCATGAGTGATATCAACACAGGCATCAAGCGCCGCACCTTTGTGAGTGCCTTGTCTGCCACGGCCATTCCTGCTGCCATCACAGGCGCACCTGCATTCGCGCAGTCTGGCACCATTACCCTCAAGTGGGCAAACAACATTCCAGTCACTCACCCCTCTAACATCCGAATCAAAGAGGCAGCCGATGCCATTCGCCAAGAAACAGGTGGCAAAGTTGACATCCAAATTTTTCCCAACAACCAATTGGGTGGCGACACCGACATGTTGTCGCAAGTACGCTCTGGCGCCATCGACATCTTTCCGCTGTCTGGTTTGATCTTGCAAACTCTGGTACCCCTGGCAGGCATCAATGGCTTGGCTTTTGCCTTCAAAGACTACCCTACCGTGTGGGCCGCCATGGACGGCGACTTAGGCGCTTATATTCGCGCTCAAATTGCCAAAGTCAATTTGCACACCTTTGACAAAATTTTGGACAATGGTTTCCGCAACACGACATCTTCTACCAAGCCCATCGTGACAGCGGAAGACTTGCGCGGCTTCAAAATCCGCGTTCCCGTCAGCCCCTTGTGGACATCCATGTACAAGGCCTTTGGCTCTGCGCCCACCGGCATTAACTTTGCCGAGGTCTACTCTGCATTGCAAACCAAAGTGGTGGAGGGTCAGGAAAATCCTTTGGCCATCATTGAAATTGCCAAACTCTACGAAGTGCAAAAGTTTTGCTCCATGACAGGCCACATGTGGGATGGTCAATGGATCTTGGCCAATGGCAGACGCTGGGCCAGCCTGCCTGCTGATGTGCAAGGCGTCATCAACAAGCACGTGAACACCGCTGTGGTCAAGCAACGCGATGACATTCGCCGCCTGAACACCGATCTCGAAACTCAGTTAAAGAGCAGAGGCATGATTTTCAACTACCCTGAAAACACCAGTTTCCGAGAAGCCCTTTCGAAAGCTGGCTTCTACCAGGAATGGCGCGGCAAGTTTGGCGATGAAGCCATGAGCAAACTTGAAAAATACTCAGGCCGATTAGCCTAATTTTCGTACTCAACTCAGCAAGCTGAGTTCAAGAAAAAAGCACTGAGTCAAATTCAGTGCTTTTTTTATGGTTGTCTATTTTCTTCATGACTTCAAGAAATCAAACGCTCAAGTGTCAAACTTTGAACCGACTCGTTCCAGAAATGAGTAAGATGAAACAGTCTCTACTGGCAGTCTGAAGTTAACGCTCAAATCGAAAACAATTCAAGCCAATCCATTTAAATCATAGCCATGACTTTACAAAAAATGAGCGCTCAAGAGCTTGCACAACAACTACCCTCTTTACAGCTTTGGCACTTCGATGCCAAGCTTGGCTCTATCACCCGAGAATTTGTGCTGAGCGACTTTCTAAGCGCCTTTGAGTTCATGAAGCGAATTGCGATTGAAGCTGAAAATCACAATCATCACCCCGAATGGCGCAATGTTTACAACAAAGTAAGGATTACTTGGACCACGCACGATGTGCAGGGCCTAAGCATGAAAGACATAGAGCTGGCGCACCTATGTGATCAGCTCTTTAAGCTCAGTTCATAGAATTTTTGGTCATCCAACGATGCATCGTTTAAGCAAGTGCTTTCTCAGCTCCTAGCAACTCGATGCGGAATCGATTCTTCAAATGAGCCCCATCCCTTGGCGGTAATACCAGTGGTAATTTTTCGGAGCTGACTTTCACTTGTGCCAACAAAGCGCCAGGTCTAGACTTGCCTTTTTTGTAAATTTCAATCCTTAAATTTTCTAAATCAGATTTGCTTGTAACAAGCAAAGACTGTGCAATTCCGGCCGCCTTGGCCATACCAACCAAATCCACACCCATCCCAGTCACCGTCTTTTGCATGCCCGTTTCACCATAGTGTTCATTATCAAGAACAACGATGGACAAGTTGGGCGGTTTGTGCGCGCCAATGACAGCCAGAGAGCCAAGCCCCATGAGCATTTCACCATCACCGGTGACGACCAGCACATTGCGCTTGGGTTGAGCCAATGCGAGGCCAAGGCCAATCATGGCAGCACCGCCCATCGCTCCCCAGAGAGGAAATGACAGTGGGTGATCGCCTGCGGCAGTGATGTCCCATGCTGGTGCGCCCAGTCCGGCCACAACCATCAGGTCATCCCGCTGGTGCAATAAATAATTAACGACTTCTCGACGTTGCAATATTTTTTTCATAACTTGGCTCAATGGGTAAGTTTGCGAAAATCTTTGGCCCCAGTGACCTTTTGACCGATCAGAACTGCAATGGGACGGCTGGTGTTGAAAGCCATGTGGAGAGCACCTGCGACCTCCTCCACCACAGTTTCATGTGTATCCGCGCGTCGAACAAGCACGCCCATTGCAGCCAGTACTGTTTCGGTGGCATTGCCCATCGGAACTTGCGATGGATTGAATTCGCCATGGTCTCCGCGCATGGTGACCAAAATGACCAAGGGCATTTGGCAAGAAGTGCTCAACGACAGCATGTTGATGCAGTTGCCAACGCCGCTGCTTTGCATTAAAAGTATGCCTTTTTCGCCACCTAACCATGCACCACTGAGCAATGAGACGCCCTGCTCTTCACTGGTCAGTCTGACCACTTGCATTCCCTTGTCTGCCTCACACAGCCGGATCAAGTTGGCATGCCCTGCATCTGGCACCATGGCCACCTGCTTAATTTTGTGCTCACGCAACAAACTGTGAACCGGCTTGGACCAATGTTGGATGTTAGATTTGGTGGAATTTTTCAAATGTGTTCCCTCAGTGGTTTACGCAAGGCATGACGCGCCTTTGGCTTCTGTTAATTTAACCCAATAAGCTATTTCCTGTCACAACTCACCCTCTTCAATATCGAAAACCCTAGTATTGCAATTGCATTAAGTCACTACGATCATTCACATTAACTTTGTGAAAGCGCAACATGACCTTCAAACGACTTGTTAACTTCTTCTCACTTGCATTGACCTTAGGCTTTGCTTCTGGGGTGATGGCGCAAGGCAACTGGCCGAGTCAGCCCATCAAAATCATCAACCCCTTTCCCACAGGCGGAACGGTGGACCAAATTTCACGCCTTTTGCAACCACACCTTCAGCAAGCCCTGGGCCAACCTATCATCATTGACAGTCGCTCAGGGGCATCGGGCTCCATAGGAACCGGTATTGCGGCCAAATCGCCAGCCGATGGCTACACCTGGGTCATGGTGTTTGACACACATGGCGTGAACCCCAGCCTTTACCCCAATTTGCCATTTGATACTTTTAAGGACCTGACACCCGTCATGCAAATTGGCACTGGATCGATGGTGGTAACGGCGCATGCCACCACCCCCTACAAAACCTTCAACGATCTGGTGCAAGCTGCCAAAAGCAAACCCGGCGCCATCGGCTATGGCACGATCGGTTCTGGCAGCATGGCGCATTTGGCCATGACCTCTCTGGGCAACAGCCTCAAAGTTGACTGGACGCATATTCCCTACAAAGGTGGCGGGCCCTTAGCCACAGATGGTGTGGCAGGGCACGTGCCCGTCACCATGGCCACCTACGCCTTATGGGCACCCCATTTTGCGGGTGGCAGATTGCGCCCCTTGGCTGTCACATCCGCCAAAAGAATGCCAGAGCTGCCAGAGGTTCCCACGCTGCAAGAGTTGGGCATTGAAGGATTTGAGGCCCAAGCCTATTGGGGCTTGTTAGGCCCAGCCGGTATTCCTCCCAACATTGTCAATCGCATGAATGCGGAAGTGGCCAAGGTTTTAAAAATTCCAGCCGTGCAAGAACGTTTGGTGCAAATGGGCGTGGTAGTGACTTCTTCCAGCCCAGCAGACTTTGACCGCTTTATTCGCAAAGAGATCGACAAATGGGGCAAGGTTGTGAAAGAGAACAACATCAAGGCAGGTCAGTAGACTTAACGCTGCTGTTGCATCAAATTTAAACCGAAATCAATGGATCAGAGAATGACAAAAGCATATTGGATCAGTGCCTATCACAGCATCAACGACAACGACGCTTTAGCGGCTTATGCCAAATTGGCAGGGCCTAGTTTGACTGCAGCGGGGGGTAAATTTTTAGCACGTGGCGTGCCTTCTGCAGTGAAAGAAAACGGCTTACAACAGCGGACCGTTCTCATTGAATTTGAAAGCATTGCGGCCGCACTTGCAGCCTACGACAGCCCTGGCTACAAAGAGGCTCTTGCTGCGCTAGGAAGCAATGCGGTGGTTCGAGATATTCGAATTATCGAAGGGGTTTAATTTCCAGTTATTTCAATGAAGTGATTGAAATGGTTTTGAGCTCAAGGGCTTAGTTGTATTTCTACAGTTTTAAAAAGGTAACCATGAACACATTGTCGATTCTAAATAGGTGTTTGGTTTTACTAAAGGCGGGATTGCTTACCTTGTTGTTCTGCACTGGCTGGGTGCAGGCTCAAACTCAGTGGCCTAGCAAGGCTGTGACACTTGTTGTGCCATTTGCACCGGGTGGAGGAACCGACATAGGCTCTAGGATCGTGGCTCAAAAGCTGTCGCAACTTTGGGGCCAATCGGTACTTGTCGACAACCGAGGTGGTGCTGGTGGCAATCTGGGATTAGAGATCGTCTCTAGAGCTAAGCCCGATGGCTACACCTTGCTAACAGGTAACGTAGGCACCCAATCTATCAATCCGACTTTGTACAAAAAACTCAACTACAACCCAGACACTTCTTTTGCGCCTATTGGTTTATTTGCTGAGTTGCCATTTGTCTTGGCTGTCACGCCTTCATTGCCAGCCAATTCAGTGAAAGAATTGGTGGCACTGGCCAAAGCTTCGCCCGATAAATTAACCTACGCCAGTTCGGGCAATGGGGGCTCTCCGCACCTCTCTGCAGAAACTTTCAAAATTGCAACGGGCACGCAAATTTTGCACATTCCCTACAAGGGCGGTGGGGCTGCCATGACCGACTTGATGTCCGGCAATGTGCACATGATTTTTTCTTCCGTGCTTGAAACTTCTGCGCAAATTAAAGCGGGCAAACTCAAAGCCTTGGCCATCTCTAGCAAAAATCGGGTTTCAGCCTTGCCCGATGTACCAACCCTCGAAGAAAGCGGTATCAACGGCGCCGAGTCAGGCTCTTGGTTAGGTTTGCTGGCACCTGCCGGTACACCTCAGCCTATTGTGGATAAAATTTCTCAGAGTTTGCAGCAAGTATTGGCTATGCCCGATGTTCAGCAACAACTCATTGGGCAAGGCGCCGTGGCAAAGGGCGGCACCACTGCTGAGTTTGTCAACTTAATTGCCAACGACCGCAGAAGGTACGCCAAGATCATTTTGGACAACAAATTGGTTTTAGATTGAATTCATCACGAGGATGAAGCTAATCACACCAAACTTCTGAGTGAACATGCAGGCTGGTATTCACACAAATGTCAAATGAATGACTCACAATGTCATCAAGCACCGACTGAAAGGTGACTGAGCCCTTCTCAACTTCATGTTTGAATACCTATGTCCAAAGACTTTTCCTTGATGGAAGACAGCAACCGCTCTTCCAACCTCAGCATTCACGATGTTTCAGACCCCGCACGGCGTCAAGTCTTGCGCGGTGGTTTGGGTGCATTGGCCAGCAGCTTATTAGCGCCTCTTGGCGCCGTGGGCGGTGCTGCAGCCCTCTCAGGTTGTGCATCTCTGGGCATGAGCTTTGCGGCCAAAATTGGTTTTAAAAGTGTGGCCACCTCCACAGCCGACGCCATTTCAGTTCCTGAAGGCTACGTGGCCCAAGTCATTGCACCCTGGGGCGATCCCGTGGGCATTGCCGGTCAAAACTACGCGTTTAAAGACGACGCAAGCAACACCGCTGCCGAGCAAGAGGCCCAAATTGGCATGCACCATGACGGCATTCATTACTACCCCCTTGAAGGCTCTAAGCGCGGTTTGCTGGCCATGAACCATGAATACGTCGACCACGGTTTGCTCTTCAAAGACGGCATGGCCAATTGGAGCGCCGAGAAGGTGCGCAAGTCTCAAGCAGCACATGGCGTGACCATTGTTGAAGTGCAAGACAAAGGCGGCAAATGGGAGGTGGTCAATCCCTCCAAATATGCACGCCGAATTACCACCACCACGCCAATGGACATCAGCGGTCCTGCTGCGGGTCATGCCATGATGAAAACTGCTGCGGATACATCAGGCCGAAAGGTTTTGGGCACCCTCAACAATTGCGCCAGTGGCATCACACCTTGGGGCACTTACCTCACCTCCGAAGAAAACTTCATTTTTTACTTCAATGGTGGCGATAAACTCAGCGACCACGAAAAGCGCTGGGGTCTGCGAAAAGGTGGCGTTGGCTACCGTTGGCACGAGCACGATGCCCGTTTTGATGCCACGCAAAACCCTAACGAACCTAACCGTTTTGGTTGGATTGTTGAAATTGATCCCAACAATCCCAATGCCACACCCATCAAGCGCACAGCCATGGGACGCGGCGCGCACGAAGGCGCCACTGTAGCGGTCACCCAAGACAATCGCGCAGTGATTTACATGGGCGAAGACGCACGCTTTGAATACATTTACAAGTTTGTCAGCCGCGACGCCATCAAATCTGGTGGCGCTGCAGCCAACGCAACCCTGCTCGACCACGGCACGCTGTACGTTGCCAAGTTCAATGCAGACGGCAAAGGCCAGTGGCTTGCATTGACACATGGCCAAGGCCCTCTCACAGCGGCCAATGGCTTTGCTGATCAAGCCGAAGTCCTGATTAAATCCCGCCAGGCCAGCGACTTGCTGGGCGGCACCAAAATGGACCGACCTGAGTGGATTGATGTCGACAAGCAGGGCTGGGTTTACGCCACACTCACCAATAACAGCAACCGCGGTGCTAGCAACATGCCAGCCGTAGACGCGGCCAACCCTCGCGCCAATAACACACAGGGCAATATCATTCGCTGGAAAGAAGATGTCGATTTCCATGCCACCACCTTTGCTTGGAACCATTTCATCATGGCTGGCGATCCTTCATTGGCACGAGCAGAGGCCAAAGGCAACATCCAAGGCGACATTTTCTCTTGCCCTGATGGGCTGTGGATAGATGGCCGCGGTCTGATGTGGATTCAGTGCGATATGTCGACCTCTGCCATGGGTAAAGGTGACTTGAAGAACTTTGGCAACAACATGATGTTGGCTGCCGATGTGAAAACGGGTGAGGTGCGTCGCTTCTTAGTGGGTCCTGCAGGTTGTGAAATTACGGGTGTGACCGAAACACCCGACGGCAAAACCATGTTTCTCAATGTTCAACATCCTGGCGAGCCAGCCAATGAGCAAAACAACCCGGCTAACCCCAGGGCAATTTCAAACTGGCCAGAGCAAAAGGCAAACGGTAGACCCCGCAGTGCCACTGTGGTGGTTCGCAAGTTAGATGGCGGCATCATCGGCACCTGATGCCCTTATCAACCCCCTTTTTCAGACATGCTTAAGGGGTTGTTGTTTAGCAAAAATGTTTAACGAATATCGCCTGCCAAACTCGCAAGCGTGTTGGCAGCAATCTCAATGTGCGACGGATAGTTGGTGTGGTCACAGCCTAGCTTCACACTGGCCCCAGCCTTGATGGCGGCACACATGGCGGGGTTGAATTCAAAACGCACGAAGTGAACCGCTGAGGTTTTTTCGTCGTTCTCTCGGTCTAGGTCTTCATCGGCTATGGCATACACGCGGGCGTGACCTTCCACCTCTACAAACATGCGATCTTCGATACCAATGAGGCGGGAAAGTTCGCGTTTGCGCTCATTGATGTCGGTGTATTCCAACATCATGGTGCCTTTCCAGTTAGTGCCTTCTGGCAACAAAGGGGCATAGGCTTCGATTTCGTCTTGAATGCCTTCTTCTTCGAAGATTTTTTCAATGCGCAACATTTCTTGAATTTGATAGCGAATGGTTGTTTCGCTTTCAAACTGTAAATTCACATGGTCGCCCAATTGAACGCTGCGCAGTTTGCGATGCGCAATGATTTCGGGTTTGTGAACTTTGCGCCATTTGGTATAGGCCTCCAGCGTCATCAAGCTCTCGGGGGTAATGTGTCCTGTCAATTGCAT
>CANHXV010000012.1 GCA_947464665.1 Comamonadaceae bacterium | reverse complement strand
CTTTTGTGAAAGCATTTGAGGCTCGCTTCAAGCGCAAGCCAACGTTTGTAGATGCAGATACCTATATTTCATTTGAACTGATTCACCAAGCCATCGCCAACGCCAAATCAACAGACACGGCAGCAGTCCGTGCGGCATTGTCTGGTTTGAAAACAGCCACCATTGTGGGTGACGTCGAAATGCGAGCAGCGGATCACCAAATCCTTCGCTCCATGGTCATCACGCGTGCCATCAAAGTGGCTGAAGGCAAGGGTGATTTTGCTGTCAGAGAAATTCAAGCCATGAGCAAAGTTGCGCCACCTGTGGGCTCAGATTGCAAGAAGTAATATTGCAACTTTGAGAGTGGATGCTGCATTGCCATGCGTGCAAGCAGCATTCATTTTCATTTGAATGATGGAGTTACCCAATGCCTTTGCATCCTTTCTTAGAAAAAATGTTGGCTCAGCCAGGCCGGCCAGAAATATCTTCGGGTAGTCCATCAGACGCACGTGCCATCGTTGCCGCCAGCCGAGCTGCATTGGGTAAAGGCCCAGAATTGACCGCTGTCACTGAACTCCAGATTCCTACCCGATCTGGCTCAGTCAGTGGACGCTTGTTTCTGCCCTCAGAAAATCCTTTGGGCGTTGTCGTTTACTTGCACGGTGGCGGATGGGTTGCGGGCGCCTTAGACGATTTTGATACCTTAGCCCGTAATATTGCAAAACGAAGCGAATGTGTTGTTGTCTTGGTTGATTATCGACTAGCGCCAGAGTTTCCTTTTCCAGCAGGTCTAGAAGATACCGAAGACAGTCTGCGATGGGCTGATGGCTTGTGGTCCCGATATTCAAAGTCACGCTTACCATTGATCGTAGGTGGAGACAGTGCCGGTGCCAATCTGGCCATTGTTGCAGTCAATGCCTTGCGATTAGAAATCGACGTGACCCTGCTTGCATTGGTCTATCCAGTCACAGATGGTCCAATGCGAACCCAGAGTTATGAAACCTACGGAAGCAATTTCCCCTTGTCCAGCAAAGACATGACTTGGTTTTTCAATCATTATGCAAATGAGTCTTTATGGTTAGATCCGCGCATTTCACCTTTACAAGAAAAGTCATGGTCTAGATTCCCTCCTGTTTGGATAGCAACAGCTGAATACGATGTTTTGCGCGACGAAGGCGAGATGTTTGCAGACCAGCTGAAGTCAGAAGGCGTGACGGTTGAGCTTTGCCGGTATGAAGGTGTGACACATGGCTTTATTCGAATGATGAACTTGCTTGATACGGCCGACACCGCTGTCAGCGATTTGGCATTGGCTGTTAAATCTGCATGTCAGAGCGCTCGCAACATTTAAGTATTTTCGGAGATAAAAATGTCAGGTCCAACCTATGGCTCAAGCAAAGAATTAACTGCATTGAAATCTAATGTGGACGTGGTGGTTGTGGGCGCTGGCTTTGCTGGCCTTTACATGCTGTATCGCTTGCGTGGCTTAGGTCTTCAAGTTCAAGTGATTGAGGCAGGGAGTGATGTCGGAGGGACTTGGTTTTGGAACCGTTATCCAGGCGCTCGTTGCGATGTTGAAAGCATGGAGTATTCGTATTCTTTTTCTGAAGAGTTGCAGCAGGAGTGGGATTGGACAGAGCGCTATGCAACCCAACCAGAAATTCTGAGATACATCAACCACGTGGCTGATCGATTCGACCTAAGGCGAGATGTTCAGTTCAACACCCGTGTCCGCTCGGCTATTTTTGACGAGGCAACCGGTCGATGGACCGTCACTACGGAAAAAGGTCAAATAGTTAATACGCAGTTTTGTGTCATGGCCACGGGTTGTTTGTCAGCAGCAAAACCACCTGAAATTAAAGGACGTGATCTATTCAAGGGGAGCACATATCACACCGGCTTATGGCCCCATGAGCCGGTGGACTTTACGGGGAAAACCGTGGGTGTTATCGGAACGGGCTCTTCAGGCGTTCAGACTATTCCAGAAGTCGCTAAGCAAGCGCATCAATTATTTGTTTTTCAACGAACCCCTACTTTCAGTTTGCCTGCGGGCAACAGACCTTTGAAAGAAGCTGAAGTTCAAGAAATTAAGCAAAACTATATCGACCTTAGAAAACGTGCAAAAGTCAGCCCAACAGGTGTGGCAAGTTATCCCTTGCCAACCCTGTCAGCACTCGAGGCGACGCCCCAAGAACGAGATCTTGCCTATGAATTTCGTTGGCAAGCGGGTGGAACTGCTTACACGCGGACATATAAAGACATCATGCTTTTGGCTGCAGCCAATGAAACAGCAGCAGACTTTGCGCGCAGAAAAATTCAGTCGCGCGTGAAAAACCCTGAATTGGCTGAAAAACTGACACCTAGAGATATTTACATTGGTACCAAACGCTTGTGCTTAGATACCCAATACTTTGAAACCTTCAATAAAGACAATGTTTCCCTGGTAGACATTCGAAGCACGCCCATTCAAGAAATTACAGAAGCAGGTGTGAAGACCAGCGTTGCTGAATACAAATTGGATGCGCTTATTTATGCAACCGGATTTGATGCCATTACTGGTGCCATCTTGAATATTGACATTCGAACCTCTAGCGGACTGACCTTGGCAGAAAAGTGGCGTGCAGGGCCGCTTACTTATTTAGGTCTGATGACCGCTGGCTTTCCTAATCTATTCATGGTCACAGGACCTGGCAGCCCTTCTGTCTTAAGCAATGTGATTGTTTCAATTGAACAGCATGTGGAGTGGATCAGTGATTGCATTCAGCATTTGACTGCAAACTCATGCGCTCAGATTGAAGCGACACAGGCAGCTGAAAATAACTGGGTAGCGCATGTCAACCAACTTGCCAGTGCCACTTTATTTCTGAATGCCAATTCATGGTACTTGGGTGCCAATGTGCCAGGGAAACCCCGCGTGTTCATGCCCTATGTGGGGGGTGTTGGACGCTACAGGGAAGAGTGCACGACTATCGCCAACAGTGGTTACACGGGCTTTGATATTAAAAAATGATTTTGTGGAAAGACATAATCACTTTTTAGTAACAATGACTTTTACAACACCAAGCAGATAAGCACTTTGGTGCCTTCTTTTGAATTGGTAAAGCGCTGCCAAGTGCTCACTTCTGCACAAACATAAAATCAGTGAACCCGCTAGGGGTGTCTCATATTTCAGCAGCCTCTTAAATCCCCAAGCCACCCAAAGACTTGCCGCCATCGACAAAAAGCGTTTGGCCCGTGATGAACTGTGTCGACGGTGCGGCCAGGAAGGCAATGGCATTGGCGATCACATCAGGGCTGGCCGCCCTGCCACCAGGTTCCAGCTGCTCCCAGGCGGCAAACATTTCAGCCGGTGCTGATCGGGTCATGGGCGTGTCGGTGAAACCGGGCGCCACTGAGTTGACTGCAATCTGGCGCTCGCGCAGCTCCATGGCCATGGCACGGGTCAAGCCAATGACCGCGGACTTGGATGCGACGTAGTGGGCAAAACGGGTTCCGCCCAAGGCGCCGCGTGATGAGATAGTGACGATGCGTCCACCAGCTTGCATACGCCGTGCAGCCTCCTGTGCTGGAATGAAGGTGCCAACTACGTTGACATCAAGCATGGTGCGAAACGCTTGCTCAGTCAGGTCCAGAAACCGAGCATCGTTGTAGATGCCAGCGGCGCAAACAAGTGCATCTACACGCGACTGGCCATCGAAAGCAGCAGCCACCGACACGCGATCGCATACATCACACACGGCCGCCACAACATCTAGCCCGCTCGCCTGTAAGTCGGCGACTGCAAGCTTAAGCTGATCGGCATGACGATCCATCGCGACCACCCGAAAGCCATCCCGCGCAAGACGGGCCACAGTGGCCAAGCCGATGCCTTGCGCGGCACCGGTGACGAAGGCTATGGTTTGGGTATTCATAACAGGTCACCAATTCGTTCAAGGTTTAGAAGGCCGCCAGGGTCAAGAACTTTGGCATCACTTATAGCCAAAGGCATGAGGCAGAAAGAGAATAATTTGCGGGAACCACGTCAAGATCAACAACAGCGCGATCAGCGTCAGCACAAAGGGCCAGATCTCACGGATGATCTCAATCAACGGAACCCGGGTCAGCGAGGACATCACAAACAGCAGCAAGCCGTATGGTGGCGTGATCAGGCCAATCATGAAGTTGAGTGTGACCACAATTCCAAAGTAGGTGACATCGATCCCTAGCGCCCGCACGCTGGGTATAAGCAGCGGCACGAAAACCAGCATCATGACCGAGCCGTCTAAAAAGCATCCCAGCACCAGGAAAAACAGGTTGACCACCAGCATGAACTGCATCTGGCTGAGTTGCATGTTGGCGATGGCGGCTACCAGGCTATCTGCCAAGCGCTCATTGGCAATGGCGTAGTTGAGGATGAAGGCACTTGCCAACAGCAACATGGTGGTGGCGGTCTGGCGCGACGATTCGGCAAACACAGCACGCAAGGTGCTAACTTTGATTTTGCGATACAACACCGTGCCCAATATCAGCGCCCACAGCGCTGCCACTGCCGCCGATTCAGTGGGCGAGAACACGCCCGTCCAGATACCGCCCAGCAGCACAACCGGCAGGGTCAGTGAGGGTGTGGCGCGAAACATCACACCCGGCAACTGAGATACTGGCACATGCTCGGTGGGCGGCAAGTTACGCCGACCGGCGATCAACCAAATAGCGATCATGAGTGCACCACCCATCATGACGCCCGGTACCAGGCCAGCCAAAAACAAAGCCCCAATCGAGGCTCCAGAAATGAGCGCGTAAATCACCAGCGGAATCGAGGGTGGGATGATCGGCGCGATTGTGGCTGCCGCAGCAGTGATGGCACAGGCCAAGCCTGCCGGATATTTCCCAATCTCACGCATCATGCGCACGGCTACCAGACCAGGCCCTGCGGCGTCGGTAATCGCACTTCCACTCATGCTAGAAAAAATCATGCTCACCAACACTGTGACATGTCCCATACCACCGCGGAAACGACCCACCAGGGCATTGGCCATTGCCCAAAGCCGGTCGCTGATTGAGGCCGCGTTCATGATGTTGGCTGCCAGAATAAACATAGGGATGGCCACCAGCACGTACATGGCCGTCATCTGACCCATGACCTGACCCACCAGGAGACCAATATCCTGCCGCGTAGCAAACAGGTAAACCGCGCCACCGCCAAACATCACCAGCGCCAATGGAAGTCGCATCAGGGCTCCAAACAGCACCGCACCCAGAAGCGCGTATAGACCCGTCGTCATAGCGACTCACTCTGTTCATCACCAGTCCAACGGGCCAACTCTTCGGGCCAGCGCGGCGACATCAGGCGCCAAAGGCTAAGCAATTGACGCATGACAACAACGATCAAAAAAATTGGAAATATCGCGTAAACAAAATCCAGCCTCATCTCCAGCATGTCCGTCTTTTCACGCCAAAGGAAAAGGGTGTAATCAACCATACCGGGTAAAGCAGCGAGCATCAAAATCACGAAGACCGAGTTACCAACCAACAACATAAGACGTTGTCGCTTGGGTGCAAGGTTGATAAACACAATGTCAAACGAGATGTGCTCAGACCAGCGCAGAACGAATGCGCCAGTCCAAAGCACGGACCAGGCCATCAGCACAGTCACTGCCTCATCGGTCCAGCTGACTGGCCGATTCAGCAGATAACGCATGCCGACCCCGTAAATGAACAGGACGAACACCACGGCCAAGCTCCAAGTTGAAATGGCTTCGGCAAGCCGTTTATACCAAGGCAAAACGGGAGATCGCATCGCGTGTTTCTTCAAAATTCAATGATTTATTTAACGGCCTGAATCCGGGCCAGCAGGCCTGGTTTCCATTTGGCGGCCATGCCGGAGTTGTCATATTCCTTGAGCACAACCGCGCGAAACGCTGTGGCATCAGGCTCACTGATGCGAACGTTGGCAGCGCGAAAAGTATCCAAGGCAGATTTTTCATCCATCAGGGTCTTAGCGATCTCCATGTCAGCAGCTTCCCGAGCAGCCGCCCTCAGCTCGGCCTGTTGGGCCGGCGTGAGCTTGTCAAAAAACGGCTTGGCAATGGCAATGAACACTGGCTGCACAAGGTGCTTTGTCAGGACGACCTGCTTGGTCACCTCATGGAATTTCCAGTCCCGCGTCATGTTGGTCGGATTGTCTTGGGCATCGATGGCCCCAGTCTTCAGCGCCAGATAAACCTCGGTAATGGGCATAGAAACTGGCGTAGTGCCCAGCGCCTTGGCCAGCACCTGAAATGAAGCCCCGGGCGGCATACGCATCTTGGTTCCAGCCAGGTCGGAGGGCTTCTCAATTTTTTTGTCGTTGTTCAGGTTGACGGTGCGAGTGCCCAAGTAAGCCGTGTCCAGAATCACCAGGCCCACTTTGGTGGCCACATCTTCGTAGTACTCCTTACCAATGTCACTGCGGAAGGTCTTGATCAGATGATCGGCATCGCGAAACAGGTAGGCGGCGCTGAAGACACCGTATTCTGGCAACTGGGCTTCGATCTCAAACGTCACCGGGCTGGCCATCTCTAGGTTGCCACGCTGCATGGCTGGCAACTCAGTACCCTGACGGAACAACGCGCTGGCAGTGTGCACCGATACTTTGATGGCACCTGGGAACTTGGTCTCCATGCGTGCCTTAATCATCCGAAAGGCATCGGACAAAGGCGAAGTGTCCGGCGCAGCCGTAGAGACGCGGATTTCGGTCTGCGCCTGGGCCGTTGGCAGCACGTTGAATGAGGCCAAAGCCACGGCAGCGGCAAGTAGTGTTCGTCTCATGGTCTAACTCCTAGAATTTGCAGCGACCCATATGAAAAGGCAGGGTCTTTCGCCTTTGGAAAACGTTATCTGATTAGCGCGGCGCCTGCACTTTGACAGACAGCCGACCAATACCCTCGATCTCGGCATCAACTCGGTCACCCACGCTGAGAAAGGTTTGTTTGGGCGAACCCACGCCAGCCGGGGTGCCGGTCAGAAGCACGTCACCAGGGTCCAGCGTCATGATGCGCGAGGCGGTGGCGATCTGCTCCGCCACTGAAAAAATCATGTCGTTGGAGCGGCCGTTCTGCTTGAGTTCGCCGTTCACCCAAAGTTTTAAGCTGAGGTTTTGTGGATCGGCCACGGCACTGGCAGGAACCAAGCGGGGGCCCAGCGGACAGCAGGTGTCGTTGGCCTTGCCAGCCACCCAGTCGAGCTTGTAAAAAGTCTCAGGCGCACGGTTATGGTCGCGCGCTGAAAAATCAATTGCCACTGTGTAAAAAGCCACGTGTGACAGTGCTTCGGCAACAGACACATTGCGCGCTGTTTTGCCAATCACGGCAGCTAGTTCAATCTCCCAATCAAACGCCTTGGTGCCCAGCGGCATGTGCACGGTGTCGCCGGGGCCGACCACAGCGTTTCGCGGTGGCTTCATGAAAAAGAACAGACGTTGATCTTCTTTCTTAGCCCCAGGCATGCCCATTTCGGCCAGATGATCAAAGTAATTGGCACCGGCACACAGGATTTTGCCAGGGTACAGAAGCGGCGCCAGCAGACGCACCTGCTCGGACAACAAGCCTTGGTCGGATTGGCAGTGGGGCAACAACGACGGCAATTGGACTGCGCGCTTGGCCCAGTCGTCAAACAGGCCAATCACGCTGCCTGGCAGGTCAGTCAAGCCGGCACGTTTCGCCAAGGCTGTCAATGGGAAATACCGACCATTCAATTCCAGACATCCAACGGTTTGGCCCAGGTATTCGACAGTGGCGAGTGCAAACATGTGGGGGAACTCCAAAACATCAAGGGATTGACCCAACGGCTGAACCGATGGACACGAAGCGCATTCTATTCAGCATAAATAATTAAAGTCAACATAAATTATTTATTTTTGAATAAAATAAATCTCATTTTGTTTTGGTATAAACCACTATTCACATTACCTTATGCGCATGTCTTCAAGCTCACACACTGCCAAGGACGCCGCCGCCAACGCACGCACGCTGGCAAACCAGGCGCTAGACTTATTACGGAAAGATATTCTGAGTGGCACACTTGCGCCAGGCTTGCGCCTAAGGACCAAAGAACTGCAGGTACGTTATGGTCTGGGCCTGAGCCCCTTGCGCGAATCGCTGCAACGTCTATCGGCAGAGGGCATGGTGGTGAACGATGCCCAACGCGGTTTTGCCGTGGCTGCCGTGACTGTGGCCGAGCTGCACGATTTGACGGTGGCCCGCACCGCGCTGGAGTCCACCATGCTCCCCATGGCCATAAATCTGGGCAGCGCTGATTGGGAAGGCGATATCGTAGCGGCGTTTCACCGCTTATCGCGCACCCCATTGCCGAATGACCCAGCCGCCATAGCCGACGCTAGCCTTTGGGAACTGCGCCACCGTAGCTTTCACCACGCATTGGTGGCCGGCTGCGGCTCACCTTGGCTGCTACGCCTCCACGGCCAACTCGTGGACCAGTCCGAGCGCTACCGCAAGATCCGCATTTTGCACCACCAAGAAAGTCAGGCCCAGGTGCGCGATGTCAATGCCGAGCACCAAGCCGTGATGGAAGCCGTGTTACGCCGCGATGCCGAGCAGGCCGTAGTGCTGATGACGAAACACCTGGTCGCCACGAGCGATGCCATCGCGAGACTGATGGCGCCCCCATAACCCTAGGAGACCTTTCCATGATCATCCGCACCGCCATACTAGAAGGCAGTATTCCAGACGCAGACCGAGCGCAATTCGACGCCCAAATGTCAGGCCCGGTTCTGGACGCTATTGGCACCTACCCTGGCATCCGGCAGGTCAAGTTGCGCCGTCTAGTGCTTGCAGATGAGGGTACGCCACCGGTGTACATGGCGTTTGATTTGTACTTTGACAGCCTAGACGCCATGAACGCGGCGCTGGCCAGCCCAACGCGTCAATCCGTGAGGCAACAAATCGGCGCCGTCATGGGGCTTTTCCAAGGACGGGTCTACCATCAGGTTTTCAGCCAAGATTGAGGCTGTTATGACCACCTTGATCACTGGCGCCGGTCTGATCGGCTGCCAAACAGCTGCAATGCTGGCAGCGCGCGGGGACCGGGTGGTCCTGCTGGACCTGCACCCCCCAACAGCAGTGATCGCCTCCGCGCCTTACCTTGATCAAGTCACATTCGTAAGCGGTGACATCAGCGACCGAGCCGCCATGCTTAACCTGCTGAAGCAGCATGAAATCGAAGCCGTCGTTCACACCGCTGCTGCGCTGAGCATGGCGATCCGACAAACGCCCACATTGGCCGCCGACGTCAACCTGGGCGGCACCGTGAACCTACTGGAAGCAGCCCGGGCCTGTGGTTTGCGCCGTTTTGTATTGGCCTCTTCCACCACGCTTTACTATCCAAGCTTTCGCCGGCCGCAAGCCGGTCCCGTGGCAGAAGACTTTGCGTTTCATGCAGTGAGCGAACGCCCAGGCAGCCTTTATGCTGCAAGCAAGTTGGCTGCAGAATTTTTTACGCAACATTACGCCGATCAATTCGGCCTTTCAGTGGCAATCCTGCGTTATTCGGCGGTGCTGGGCTTGTGGGCCGGGCCCAATAACTCGGTGCCCGGTCGCTTGCTGGCCACGCTGTTAGGCAGAGGCGCTGTCAATGGCCGGGTGTCCGTGACTGACCCGCTGCTCATGTGGTCTGGGGGTGACGATTTCATTGATGCGCGTGATGTGGCCGCCGCGAATGTGGCCGCGCTAGATGCCACAGCATTGCCTTCGCGGGTCTACACCATTGGCAGCGGTCTATTGGCCAGCTTTGATGATTTTGTGGCCGCCAGCCACCAAGTGCGTCCTTCGCTGATCTTCGATGAGGTGGCATTGCCAGGCACCGGTTTTGCCGGTTTCCCCCACCAGCGCACACAAGCCTTTGACGTTCGCTGCGCTAAGGAAGAATTAGGCTTTTCGACCCAGCACGATTTGCTTTCGTCGTTCAAAGCAGCGAGCGCTTGGGTCAGTCTCTGACCACCATGGCTCGCAAGGCTGTGCATGACAAGCCCGCGGGAACCGCCAGTGCAAAAAAGATCACTCTGCCTTCAAGTCAGCAACTTTGGCTGCACGAGCCATGGCTTCGTTTTCTCTCATAATGGCTTGTGCATATGTTTTCGGATCAGAGCCCACAGGATCGATGACCGCGGCCTGGAATGTTTTGACCAGCTCAGGATGTTTGACGACTTCTGCAATTTCCTGGCTGATTTTCTGGATGGCGTTGGCCGGTGTGCCAGCGGCCGCCATGACACCAATGATGACGGAGAAGTCAAACCCTGGAACAGTTTCGGCAATAGCAGGAATGTCCGGTGCTTGTGTTGAGCGGCTGGCTGCATTGCTGGCCAGAATGCTGACCTGTCCATTTTTTGCAAATCCCTGCATGGAGGGCAAAGCTGCTACTGAAAAATCCACTTGACCACCGACCAATGCCGGCGTGGATTGACCCGAACCCTTAAAAGGAATGTGACGAACATCGATTTTCATCGCCGCTTTCAGGGCTTCCATCGTCAAATGGTGCGTGCTGCCGATGCCAGAAGATCCGTAAGTGAAATTGCCAGGTTTGCTTTTGACGAGGCTGAGAAAGTCTTGGAAATTATTGACCCCTGTTTTAGGGTGCGCCACGATGAAAAGGGGCGATCGCGCGATGAGCGAGACGGGCAAAATATCCACCCCGGCTTTGTAGGTGGCATTTTTGTTGAGCAGTGGCGTGATGGAGAGCATGGACCCATCCGAGACAATGAACGCATGCCCATCTTGAGGCGAGCTTTGTAGCAAAGCTTGGTAAGCCACCACCCCATTGCCACCAGGCTTGTTGTCCACCACCACCGATTGACCCAGTCGCTCGGTCAATCGCAGTGCCACAACGCGCGCAACAGTGTCAGGCAGACCGCCTGCCGCATAAGGCACGATGAATTTGATCGGTTTGCTGGGGTAGGTTTGTGCCAGTACAGAGGCTGGCAGGGCTGTTGCGAGCACCAGCGTTGAAACCAGTGAGGTGAGTGTTCTGCGCTGCATGATCGTCTCCTGTTGCGTTGATTGCTGAGTTTCAGGTGTTTGCTTGCAAATGATTAGCCACCTAATATAATAATTGTAGGGACCTCGAAGTCCATGTCAATAAGGTTTACCTCCACCTTGTCCCATGTGAGACGAGCGCTTTTTCAACTTCATCATCCTGATCACGCACACATGAACATGACGCTCAAGGTCGCCAGCAAAGCGGCCGTTGCCAAAGACATTTACCGTTTCGAATTTCAGCACATGGACGGCGGTCCTTTGCCGGCCTTCACTGCAGGTGCTCACATTCCTGTGCAAACCCCGAATGGCAGCATGCGCGCCTATTCGCTTTGCAACGATCCCGAGGAAACACACCGCTACCAAATTGCAGTGAAACGCGAAGCTGGCGGGCGCGGCGGTTCGATCAGCATGATCGATGCCTTGCAGCCTGGCGATACGGTGGCGGTTGGCCAACCACTCAACCATTTTCCTCTTGACCCTCTGGCCCAAAAATACGTCTTGATCGCTGGGGGTATCGGCATCACACCCTTATTGGCGATGGCCAAAACGCTGACTCACTGGGGCAAACCCTTCAAACTGTATTACCTGACGCGCGATCCAGAAAGCACCGCATTTCTGGGTGAACTTCGGGACGAAGCTTTTTCCCAAAATTTGGTATGCCACCACGATGGTGGCCTGCCTGACCATGGCTTTGATCTGTGGCCTGTCCTGGAAAAATCAGGCAGTCTGACCGGGCTGCAGTTGTACTGTTGTGGTCCCGCTGGACTCATGAGTGCTGTCAAGGACATGTCTGGTCACTGGCCGTCCAACGCCGTGCATTTTGAATTTTTTGGCGTGCAACAATCGGCCCAAGTCAATGACACGCCATTTACTGTGAACTTCAGCCAAAGCGCTCAACAAGTGACCATACCGCCGGGGCTGAGCATTTTGCAAGTGGCGCGCTCTGTCGGTATTGCCATGCCAGCTTCTTGTGAAAGTGGCACCTGCGGATCCTGTAAAACCCGTTTGCTGGAAGGCACAGCGGATCATCGCGACCATGTGCTCCTGCCCGAAGAACGTGCACAATGGATCATGCCCTGCGTTTCCCGCGCCCTTTCTGACCACTTGAAGCTCGACGCATGACCCATCCCATCGGTCTCGGCGTCATTGGCATGGGCCGTGCCTTCACGTTGATGCTGCCTACTTGGACATCCGATCCGCGCATATGTCTCATCGCCGCTCATGACCCTCGACCCTCGGCCTGTTTGGCCTTTGAGGAAACCCTGGGCGGCGTGGCATGCCAACTGCCCGAGGAGGTTTGCGCCCACCCGGAAGTTGAATGGGTTTATATTGCTTCGCCACATGCCATGCATGTCGAACATGTCCTGCTAGCGGCACGCTACGGCAAACATGTTTTGGTAGAAAAACCCATGGCCTTGAACTTGGCAGATTGCGAGGCGATGATCAAGGCTTGCCAACAAGCAGGCACCTACCTTGTCATCGGGCACAGCCACAGTTTTGATGCACCTGTTCGATTAGCACAGCAACTCATTGCCAGCGGCGAATGGGGCCGGGTTCGCATGATCCAGGCGCTGCAATACACCGACTTCCTTTACCGCCCACGCCGACCTGAAGAACTTCAGACCGCTTTAGGGGGCGGTGTGGTCTTCAGCCAAGCGGCTCATCAGGTGGATGTGGTGCGCTTGTTGGCTGGCAGCCCTGCACGTGCCGTCAGAGCCATCACCGGATCTTGGGATGCGCGTCGACCAACGGAAGGCGCTTACAGCGCCTTGTTGAGCTTTGATGATGGCGTTTGGGCCAACCTCACCTACAGTGGCTATGGCTTTTTCGATACCGATGTGTGGATGAATGGTGTGGGTGAAATGGGCATGCCTAAGTCACCGCTGGACCACAGCGCCACACACCGCAAACACGCGCAAATGCAAAACGAGGTCGCCGAAGCTCAGGCCAAGGCAGAACGCAACTTTGGCGGACGTGACTACGCAGGGATCGACACCGTGGCACCGGACAATTACCAACATTTTGGTCCGGTGATTGTCAGTTGCGAAAGGGCTGACCTGCAATTGCTGCCCATCGGCGTGCAGGTCATTGACGCCAGCGGCGCTGAACTTCATGGCTTAGCACCGCCCACCGTAGCTCGCAAGGAAGTGGTCGATGAAATCTGGGCAGCAGCCCGGTTGGGTCAAGCACCCCTGCACGATGGCCAGTGGTCCATGGCCACGATGGAGGTCTGCCTGGCTTTGCTCCAATCGTCGACCCTGGGGCAAGATATCATTCTGCGTGCCCAAACTCCAACGCCCCTCACATGACGTCCAGAGTTGCCCCCCTTCCGCACATGCTTCGCCATTGGAGAGAGGCCGTTCCTGATGACCGCCTGGCCCACTTGATCAGAGATGTCAGTCGTGCCCAAATGCGCTCACTGCATGTTCGCCTGACTGCTCATGGCGTTTCTTTTGGCCACTGGACTTTTTTGCGTATTTTGTGGCTCCAAGATGGCCTGACCCAGCGTGAACTCAGTCATTTGGCAGGGGTCATGGAGCCCACCACCTTGACCGCCGTCCGTGCCATGCAGGACATGGGCATGGTGGAGCGACGTCAGCTCGATGGCAACCGCAAAAACATGCACGTTTTTCTCACAGAGTCTGGACGCGCATTGGAAAAAGTCCTCGTCCCATTGGCCGAGGACGTTAACCGCATCAGTGTGGGTGAGTTGAGCGAACGCCATGTGGCCTCTACACGGCGCGTCTTGCTCAGCATGCTGGAAAATCTGGCGCATGACCCGTTGTTATCAGAATCCACGGACAACCCGTTGGCACCCCTTTAAATGGCGTAGGTCTCGTAGGTTGCAGGGTGAAAAATCTCTTCAATCTGCATCCTTTTTTGAGAAAGACCTTGAGCATGGTGGTGACGCAAAAATGCGTCCAGCGTGGCACGGTTGGCAGCCACACCATAAGACCAGAAATCCTGCCCCATGGTTTCCCGCGCCGCCTTGAGCTGCTCCTCCACAAAGGGCAAAGTCACTTTGGTCGCTGACGTATCAGACAAGGCCTCCAGAGCCGCGCCTTTGGCTTGGTTGAAAGCCTTGAATACGGCCATGGGCAGCCATGGGTGCGCATCGCATAAAGTTTTGCGAACACCCACGACGTGCATGATCGGAAAAATTCCTGTGCGTTTGAAGTAATCTTTGGCAGCTGCTGTGGGGTCATCGAAAAGCCAGCCAACAGCCGGGTTGCTCAACGCTTGCGCGCTAGGTGGCCTAGGGGCCATAAACCCATCGATCTCACCCCGGTCGAGCAATTCAGAAATCGTTGTGCCCTCGGGCGCATTTTCAAGCCGAACGCCTGCGGGCAGTTTCAGGGCAATCTTTTCTGGCCGCCCGGGTGTTTCTATGCCGCCGCGCAACCATGTGACATCTTCCGGATGCACGCCATGGTCATCTTGCAAAATGGCGCGCGCCCATACATGGGCGCTGAGTTGGTACTCGGGCAAACCGATGCGACGTCCTTTCAAATCTTCAGGCTTGTGAACTCTGTCCTTGCGAACATAGATTGATGTATGCCGAAATGCACGAGACAAGAAAACGGGAACAGCCACGTAAGGGCATGTGTTTTGCGCCGTCTTGACCATGTAACTGGAAAAGGACAGCTCACAAATGTCAAAGTCCTGGCTTCGCATGGCCCTGAAAAACATTTCCTCTGGATACAGCGTCATGTAAACAGGATCCACACCATCGATTTGCACCCGTCCATCGAGCAGTGCGCGTGTGCGGTCATAGTCGCCCATCGCGACCGACAATCTGAGTTTATTCATATCAGGCCTTCTCAAGCTTTGACAACATAGGCGTTGTCACTCTGGGCAGAAGCATCAGCTTCGTCCCAAATATAACGTCCCTCAAACGAACGCCAGTCATCGGTTTTCGGAAGCACCTGCTGATAAGAGCAGACATTGGCCGGGACTTGTCTTTCTGCGGTTCCAATCGCGATTGCGTCTTGCTGAAATTGCTTCACGGCTTCAATCATTTGTTTGCGAAACTCGACAATCGCCAGATCACTCGCCCCCAGTCGATCTTGGCTGCGATCTGCAATTTTGCCCATGGTCACCCACATGGCTATATCCTGATTTGGAAAGCCTTTGATGCCGGTGAAGTTGCCCGCCTTCATCGCTTGCCGGTCTTGCCAAAAACGGTTGTCGTAATTGCGCAGTGGGCGGTAGTACGTGTCCAGATCGACACCGACCGTTTGCCCCAAAAATTTGCGCCAGGTTTCAGTTTCTGGCGTCTGCGCAGGATGACCCCAAGCCATGAAGTAAAAACAGGTGTTGGTGTCGTCTATCGGCACATTGACGTTGGCGACGTTGTACAAATTGTTGGGCGGAACGAGAACCGTCCAGGGCGCAACGAATACGGTCGTGCGAATGTAATCATGCGTTTGCGCATTGAAAATAGGCCTGCGGATGGCGGCGTATCGAAAACCATAATCTGTGCGTTGAACCTGAAGCCGAGGCGCTTTATCGGTCGAGGGGCGCAACCAATTTTTATCGGTCGCCTCGCCACTTTGCACTCGAGCAGGAACCATGTCCGAACTGTGCAAGCTCGAGCTGTGCGCCGAATCAATGGCGCCCTCCAAGATTTGAGCCCAATTGACTGGCACCACCACTTTGGCGATCGACACACGCGCCTGCGCCGTTGGCGCCCATCGCGGTGGCTCAAAAGCAGGTACCCGGTCCTGGGGGCCCATGAAGGCCCAGACAAGCCCACCCCACTCCTGCACCGGATAGGCTTTTTGCTTCACTTTGCAGGCCATCTCACTGGCTTGCGGCTCTGAGACCATCTCCAGCACTTTGCCTTTGACGTCCATTTTCCAGCCATGGTAAAGGCAACGCAAACCACCTTCTTCATTGCGCCCCATGAGCAAGGAGGCACGTCGGTGTGGGCAGTACTCGTCCAACACACCCACCTCTCCGGCCGTGTCTCGGAACACCACCAAGTCTTCACCCAGAATTCGGGCCTTCACAGGGGTCCCGTCCGGTGCCTCAACTTCTTCACTTAAGCAAATGGGCACCCAATGCTCGCGCATCAGTTGCCCCATGGGGGCCTTTGCTTCTACACGGCAGAGCAGTTCATTTTCTTCAGGCGTCAACATCTCTTCAATACTCCTAGAGCCAAAATTTGGGTGAGCATTGTCACCAACACCCCGAATATACTTTGCTACCTAAGTAAATTGTTCCGGGTTAACCCGAACTTTAAAAGGCAATTACCTGTCAAGTTTGAGCGCAGCCGCCAAAAGGATGCGCTTGTTGTCTCGACTGCGGCGAGCATGTTCACGCATCAATGACTCAGCCCTGGCGCTTTCGCCCGCAAGAATGGCGGACAGGACATCCTCATGATCGAGTTGGGCTCGCTGAAGAAAGGTGAACTCTCGTTGCGGTGCAATGCCATGCAAACTCAGGGCCTGAGCGCCAACCAAGGGGATTTGGCCAATCTCACGAATGGCATTGCCCAAGACTTCGTTGCCTGCAGCAGCAATCATCGTGGCGTGAAAACGTGCATTCATGGCCGTCCAGCCTTGCGAATCCAAAACGAAGTTGTTCTCTGCCGCTTGACCCAATAAACCGCGACCTTGATCGACACACGATTGCAGGATTTCTCGGTCGACCGCCGTCAGGGTACGCTCAGCGGCCAACCTGGCGGCCATCCCCTCCAGCACACCACGCACATCAATCGCGTTGGCCAGATCATGGGCGTTAAACGATCTGACACGAAAACCTCTTGTGGGCAATCGTTCAAGCAGCCCTTCCTTGGACAACTCTTCAAAAGCCAGGCGAATGGGTGTGCGCGAAACCCCCAAATCGGCTGACACTTGCAACTCCACCAGCCGCGTGCCTGGGGCGTAAATCCCTGCTCCTATCCTGCGACGAAGCTCATGGGTGACAAGATGAATTTGGGTGGCCATGGCCTGAGTGTAACGACCATTTTTGCATGCAATTTCTGAACTATTTTCATTTAATAGATCGCTGATCCTATAATTGCATGCATTAAACCCCGGGAGACCCTCATGGCATTTCAAAACAGACGCTCGCTCATGGCCATCATTTGCTGGATGATTGCATGCTCTTCCTTGGCACAAAACAGCGTGGAGAGTTACCCCAATAAACCCGTCCGGGTGGTGATCCCGTTTGTGGCTGGCGGCGGAGGTGACAACCAGGCCCGACTCATCCTGACAAAGGCTGCCCAAGAACTGGGGCAAAACTTTGTGTTCGAGAACGTTGCAGGCGCTGGTGGAAATGTGGGGGCTGTCATGGTTTCGCGCGCCTCCCCAGACGGGTACACCTTGCTTTACGGCACCAATGGCACCCATGGCATCAACCACGCCCTTTACAAAAACACGGGCTTCAACCCCCTGAAGGATTTCGAAGCCGTGGGTCGACTCAGCAGCATCCCGGCCATGCTGGTGGTTCGGCCTGGCTTGGCGGCCAGCAACCCTGGTGAGCTCGTCAAATTGATGAAGGAAAAGCCTGGCTCCTTTTCTTTTGCATCGGCTGGCAATGGCACCACCTCCCACCTGACTGGAGAGATGTTCAAAGCACAAGCCGGCGTAGAGGCCGTGCACATTCCTTACAAAGGTGGTGCGCCAGCCATGATCGATCTTATTGGTGGACGCGTTGACTTCATGATCGACGTGATGCCCAACACCGCCCCACAAGTGCGCGGCGACCGCATCAAGGCACTGGCCGTGACCTCAGCGCAACGCTTGGGCAGTTTTCCCAACATCCCCACCCTGATCGAATCGGGCATGGATGGTTTCCAGGTCACGGCCTGGGATGCGGTTTTTGCCCCCGCAGGCACGCCAGCGGGCATTGTCCAAAAAATCAACACCGCCCTGAACAAGGCCTTGAGTAGCGCCGAATTACGTCAACAACTGGCCAGTCGCGGCAGTGAGGTTTATCCAAGCAGTCCAACAGAATTGAGTCGATTCATTGCCACAGAAATGGAACGTTGGGGCATGGCCGTCAAACGCGCCGGGGCGACCATCGACTGAAACATACGAAACCGGACTCTCTCATGAACGCCATGCCCACTTACGCCGGTCTGCCGATCCCACTCGCACCAGCCATTACCGACACCAAGTATTTTTACCAAGCGCTAGACAATTTCGTGCGCACCTTCGCATTTCGAAGAGGCGATGAAGTGCTGGTCTTGGCCGACCCCTTGCTCGACACCCGGGTCATTGACGCGATCCACGGCCATGCCAAAGCTCGCGGTGCCACCGTACGCGTCTACATGGAACCCAGCTCCCGCGTGACCGAAATACCCGAAGTCGTTCAACCCCTCCTTGCGCGTGCTAGCTTTGTGGTGTCCACATGGTTTTGCTCAGTCTTCGACCCATTTTGCCTATCGCTGCGCAAAAAGGGACAGCGCTGGGTCAAGATCACTTACTTCCGCAATCTTGATCTTTTGCACACACCACAAGCTCGTTTTCCCATCGATTTGGTGGGAGAAATCACGCGATGCACCGCACAACGATATCCGCAAGGTACAGCTTTTGATCTGCACTTTACGGACGAACGCGGCAGCGACTTTCGCATAGGCTTCACACCCGAGATGCGCGACAACCAACTCAACACGAACCGCTGGCGTGGCAAGATGACAGCCGATGAAGACGGTTGCTATGTTCACTATTTGGCCTCTCACGGCCCCAATCTCTGGGACCACAACGCTGTCAAAAACGACATGTCGGTGGCCACGCGCATGGGTGGCGTTCTTTATCCGCAATGGGCCGTAGGGTTTGCAGAACCCTTTAAGGAGCCCATTGGTGTTTTCTTCGAAGGCGAGTACATCAGTCATGTCAGTGGTGAAACCGAAGATGCCCAATTGCTGCGCGAAATGCTCATCGGAGGCCGGTTGATCGAAGGGGGGGGCTGCGGTTTTAATCCCAAGGCCCCACGCCACACCATCTACCCCGCTGGTTCCAACGCCCCCGGTGCCTTGCACTTCGGAATTGATCTGGTCAAACCCGCCGACTACATCAGGCGCACCATGCCCGACTGGGAGGAGCCTCCTATTCATGTGGACTTGGTGATCCTGGATGCCACGGTCACCGCCGGCAACAACCGGCTGATCGACAAAGGGTTTTTATGCGCACTCCGCGATCCGGAAGTGATTGCTATGGCCCAAAACTATGGCGATCCTTTGGAGTTGCTTGAGGCCGTTGTCTTTTAACTCAAGCCTTCTAACGAAGCGGTGTGTACAACCAGCAGGACATGGGCCTGCGCCATCAGAGGGTATGAATGGGCTGCAGGCCTTGCTTCAACGCGTCAACCAGCGCCGGGCCGCAAAGCTCAGCGCATCCACACTAGCCCCCACGCCCAAACCGGCGGCGGCGCGAATGTTGTTTTCCCAGCGGGGAATTTCGGGGAATGCCATACCAAGCACTTCCTATTCATGCAAATGTGCGCGCAGAAACTGGCGGAAATAGGCCATCGCTGGTGCCTCGGTTCGCCCGGCAAGCGTTACATAGGCAAAGCGCGCCGTGGCTCGTAAGCGGGGTTTGAGGTGCAGCTCCACCAAGCTTCCATCCTTTAGCCGGTCACGTGCCGCTGCTATCACCCCCAGATAGTCAGAATAAAAGCCGCTGACTTCAAAAATCAGTGGCTATTTTTCATTTGTTTAACGACCAGGACCTTTGCCACCACCAGCGGGCGAGTTAGCAGGCGAACCTTGACCAGCACCCTTTCCAGAACCTGGTCCAGCACCAAAACCTAAATTAGATTTTGGACCTGCACCAACACCTGGTGGTGTGCTTGGCAATGTGATGCCTCTTTCTGTAGCACGGGTTGCCATCTTTGTGTGGTGGTCTAACCGAAAAGCATCTCGTTCACTGTCTGTTTTCAAAGTGCGCATTTTTGTTTGGTATTCAGTGCGCTCAGCAGTGGTCATAAGTTGTGAACCGTATATTTGTACTTGAGCTTGAACTTGATCTTGTGCAAAGACATGTCCAACGCCAATCAATGAAGAAGCGGCCAGGAGAGCTGAGGTCAGCCATTTTGCGTGTGACATTTGTTGTTTCATATTTTCATTCATGTAAGTTGAAACTCATCCTATGCTTTAGCTTGAGGAATTTATTGATCTATGTCATGTTTCTTCAAGTGCTTGAATCAGTTGACATACATCAATTGCGATTTCGCTCTTAAAACCTACGATGAAAGCGTGCCCATGATTGACTTTTACTAGGACACGGTAAAAGGAAAACTTAGTCAGTCATCTATGAACAATTTTCTTCATAGAAATTTCATTAACTTGACTAATAAAAATATCATGAAAAACAAATTACATAAATTATCTGCAGCGCTATTGATTGCACTTTCATTAACTGCTTGTGGAGGAAGCGACAACGAT
>CANHXV010000011.1 GCA_947464665.1 Comamonadaceae bacterium | reverse complement strand
AGCCCCTGCGCGTTAACTCTTCTTTGCCACCAAAGTGAGAATGTCATAACTGGCTACCAACTCTTTGTCTTGGTTGGTCACTTCCACATCCCACGCCACCACGCCCTGCCCTTGGCCATTGGCATCTTTCCTGTTGCGGTCAATTTTGCGTTTGCATGTCAGGCGCACTTGGATGCTGTCACCCAAGCCCACAGGCTTCACAAAACGAAGCGTGTCCAGGCCATAGTTGGCTAAAACTGGCCCGGGTTCTGACACCACGAACAAACCTGCGGCATCGGACAAAACCAAATAACCATGTGCAATGCGCTTGCCAAAGGCAGATGCCTTGGCAGCTTCATCGTCAAAGTGCATGTAGAACATGTCGCCAGTGAGTTCACCAAATGCTTTGACATCGGCTTCACCGATGAGCTTGGCGCCTGTCAACAAAGACTCGCCAATTTGCAATTCTTCAAAGTAACGCTTGAATGGATGGGTGCCTGTTTCAATGAGCTTGGCGCCGCGTGCATATTCGCGTGTAACAGCAGTCAACATGGAGGGTGAACCCTGCACTGCCGCACGCTGCATCATGTGAGTCACAGCACGAATACCGCCCAACTCTTCACCGCCACCGGCGCGACCAGGGCCACCGTGCTTCAAAGAAGGCAGCGGTGAGCCATGGCCGGTGGATTCTCCTGCAGACTCGCGGTCGAGCACATGCAAACGGCCATGGTTGGCCGCCAAACGAGGCACCACTTGCGCTGCCAAAGATGGGGTCTTGGTAACCAAGGAACCCACCAAGCTGCCTTGACCGCGCTTAGCCAAAGCCATGGCTTCTTCTAGGCTGTCGTAAGGCATCAGCGTGCTAACGGGCCCAAATGCTTCGACGTCATGAACACTGTCGGTGCTCAAAGGTTTTTGACATAACAGCAAGGTGGGCTGGAAGAAGGCACCGTTGGCCACGCCTTCGCCCACTATGCTGAAGTTGGCATCGCCGCCATAAACCAATTCAGTACTTTGGCGCAGCAGGGCCACGCGTTCGGCCACGTCGAATAGTTGCGACTTAGAAGCCAAGGCGCCCATCTTCACGCCCTCCACAGAAGGATCGCCCACCACCACTTTGGCCAAGCGTGCTTTAATTTTTTCTGCCACAGCATCGAGGTGTCTGCGCGGCACGATGGCACGTCGAATGGCCGTGCATTTTTGACCCGCCTTGACAGTCATCTCACGCACCACTTCTTTGACGAACAAATCGAATTCTTCATCATCGGGTGTCACGTCGTCAGCCAAGATGGCGCAGTTCAAGGAGTCAGCCTCGGCGTTGAACGGTATGCTGTTGCGAACCACGTTGGCGTTGACGCGCAGTTTGGCTGCAGTATCGGCTGAACCTGTGAAAGTGACCACGTCTGCCACATCCAATCGATCCAGCAAATCACCTGTGCTGCCAATGACCAATTGCAATGCACCCTTAGGCAAAATACCGGATTGGTCAATCATGCGGACCAAAGCTTCGGTCAAGTAACTTGTGGCCGTGGCAGGCTTGCCGATGCAAGGCATACCTGCCAAGAAGGTGGGCGCAAATTTTTCCAACAATCCCCACACTGGAAAATTAAAAGCATTGATGTGAACTGCCACACCGCCACGAGGCACCAAAATGTGCGTGCCAGCAAATGTGTTTTTCTTGCCCAAAGAAGCCACCGGGCCTTCGTGAATTAAATTGCCACTTGGTAATTCGCTGGCCGCCATGGCCGCATAAGCAAACAAAGTCCCTGTACCCCCTTCAATGTCGACCCATGAGTCAATGCGCGTGGCGCCGGTATGGGCTGAGATGGCATACAACTCTTCTTTGCGGTCGCCCAAATATTTGGCCAAACTCCGCAATGCGGCAGCGCGTTGCTGAAAGTCCATAGCCAACATGCCATTGAGGCCTGTGGTGCGTCCGTATTGCAAGGCTTCTGCAAAATCCAAGGACTCGGCATGGGCGAAAGCCACTTCTTTGCCATGGATCGCGCTGTGAAGGGCTTGTGCAGGTTGCTGACCGATCCAGCGGCCGGCAATAAAACTCTGAAGAACAGTTGTCATTTGTGAAAGTCCCATGCTGACTTGATTGTTCAAAAAAACGTGCAGTGGGAAACCGATGCAATTAACCAACCGCGCAGACTGGAAATATTATGCATGTTTTGAAATTGAAAGGCAATAAAAAATTAAGGGTAAACCCTAGACTACTCAGGTACCATGGTGGTCATTCAAAAACTTCAGTATCGACCTCAGAGTTGGCCTGTGCGTTGTAACGGTTTCCTTGGATTGTTTTTTCATTGATCAAGGCATCCAGCTTTGCAATCAGATCCGCACTTAACTTCACATTTGAGGCACCCAAGTCATCTCTCAAATGCGACACGCTGGTCGTACCTGGGATGGGAATAATGTGCGGCGCTTTGTGAAGCAACCAAGCCAAAGCCAGTTGGGCCGGCGAACAATCAGCTTCGTTGGCCAAAGTTTCATACGGCCCATAGAGTTTGAAATTGGCTGCGTAATTTTCAGCTGTGAAACGCGGCATAGATTTTCGAATGTCTTTGGCATCTAAGGCATCAATGTCCAAAGGGCCACACAAAAAACCACGCGCCACGGGACTGAAGGCTACAAAGGCAGCACCCAATTCTTGACAGGCCTGAAGCACGGCAATTTCTGGATTGCGTGTCCACAATGAATATTCAGTTTGCACCGCAGTGATGGGGTGGACCGCATGCGCTTTGCGCAAGGTGCTGGCTGAGACTTCAGACAAACCAATGCTTTGGATTTTGCCTTGACGCACCAAATCACTGAGTGCACCCACACTGTCTTCAATTGGCACTTTTTTATCCCAACGGTGCAGGTAGTACAAGTCAATGACATCAGTTTGCAAACGCTTTAAGGCTTCTTCACAAGTCTTGCGAATGGTTTCTGGCCGACCATCGATGACGCGAACTAATTTGCCATCGCCATTCACATCGACACCTGTCATGCCGCACTTGCTGGCCAAGGTGAACTTCTGACGATGGGACTTGAGTATTTTGCCGACCAAAGTTTCGTTGGCGCTAAACCCATAAAGTGCCGCGGTGTCAAAAAAGGTAACGCCTGCATCCAAGGCTGTGAGCAAGACCTTTTCGGCTTGAGCCTCTGAAACAGGCATTCCATAAGCATGGCTTAAATTCATACAACCTAAGCCGATTTCACTGACTTGGAATTGTCCGAGTTTTCTGTTTTTCATACTGAAAGCCTTTGCGAAGTAGATGCCCATGATGGTAACGGTGCCGAGCGGTGCAAGACATCTTGATGCAACCAAGTTGCACTTTTGCGAGCACGTTCAGCCACTGTTTCAAGAGGTAACTGTTGATAATCGTCGTTGAAGACTTCGAAGCTGTAATCACCGCGATAACCAATGCGCTCTAGGCGCAGCACCAAGTCGGCTAATTGATCGCTGTGTACGCCCTCTCCTGGAAAGACGCGAAAAGTGCGTGCTGTGGTCATGCGTTCTTCAAACGTGGGGGTTTCAAGCCACATGAAATCAGAAAGTTGCGCCAGAAAGATGCGGTCAGGGTCAATCTCTTCAATGGCATCGAGCGGGGTCTTGGCTGCGAAGATGTGAAAAGAGTCAATGCCAATACCTAAGTTAGGGCAATCTGCCCTACAAACCACATCCCAACTGGTAGTGAACTCATTTACTGTGCGACCCCAAGACAAACCTTCATATGCCACCTTGATACCCAAAGGTATAGCCATCATGGCCAGCTTTTTCAGGTCTTTGGCAATCAGATCTAAGTCATCTGTAGCGTGGCGAGATGTTGATGAGCATGCCAGCAAAACCTTGCTCCCCGTTGCCGCACACATTTCCAGCATGGACTTTGCAATGTCCACCTTGTAACTGTGCAAGTGGCCAGACAAGCCTTCGAAGTCCCTCAGCACTTGAAAACCTGTAGGACGCAAACCGCTGTTTTGAATGGCCTTCACAGCAGCTTTCACACCGCCGGGATGACCGACCAAGTCACGCGCCATGAGCATGACTTGTGAGAAGCCCACGCTTTTCATGGCTTCCAACTTAGCCTCCAAAGGGCCCGCCATTGTGATGGTGTCCATGCCATAGCCGTCGAGCAAATTCATAACAATTCCTTAGACGCTTTGGTGAACCAACTCAAAAGACACAGAACCCAGGGCATTTCGGGTCAATGCTCCTCGATCTTCTGGGTGCAGTTCTTTGGACTCCACAAATTCAACGCCGTTGCCTTTGAGTGTTTTCACAGCTTGAGCAACGTCTTTCACACCAAAACCAACTCGCTTAAGCGACTCGGGTGCATCGTCTGCTTCCATCCAAGGATCAGGCTCAATGAGTTGCCAAAGAAATTGGCCACAGGGGCTCTTCATCAATTTACCTTTGGGCAATATGCCAAAGCGCTCTTCATCAGGGATGACAGAGAAATCAAACATGTGTTCGTAATACGCCATCCAGTCTTCGCTGCGCGCTGCACCGATGTACTGAACCACACCAAAGTAACTCATGCCTTCAACTGCCCCAGGATGTTGATCAACTGTGGGAATGGGTTTGAAGTCAATGTCGTAGATGGAAAACTCTTGCCAGCGGTCTACAAAATAGTAACGAGTACCACCAGGGCCATGAATAGCAGGAATGTGCAACTCCATTGCCTGCGCTTGACTTGCCACGGACCATGCGCCCAGATCAATGCAACGTGTGTGTGCCTTCAAGGCATCTTGAACCCTAAAAGCCACAGCTGAAATTTCTGCTTGGCCATCGACGGCTGCACTGACTCGCGCATCGTCAGGGTTGGCGTTGACCACCAAGTTCATGCCGCCCTGACGGTATAGCGTGATTTCTCTAGAACGATGGCGTGCAACCGGCCTGAACCCCATCGACTCTAGAACCTGTCCCAAAGCCTGCGGACGATTGGTTGCGTATTCAATGAACTCAATGCCTTGAATGCCCAATCGATTGGGCATTTCTGGAACGGCTTCTCGGTCAGTTGTGCGTAAATTCATATGTCAGTCCAATCTCAATTTTCAAGCCAAACGGGCCACGCTGCGTAGCACCTCAGCAGTTGTTGTCTGGAACCCGAAGTATTCCAGATAGGCAGGAATTTGCTCAAACAGCATGTCTGAACCTACTTGAACTCGACAACCTTTGCGCTGTGCAGCCTGCAAGAACGCCGTCATTTCTGTCCGCATCACAACTTCACCCACAAAGGTTTCAGACGCAATCCTTGAAACGTCAATGGGCAATGGGTCGCCTTCGTTCATGCCCATGGGCGTAGCGTTTACCACCAAGTCATGTCCATGTGGGTCATTTGATCCAGTGTTGACTTGGATGGATGGATATTCACTGACAAGCCTTCCTGCCAAGCCCTCACACGCCGCTGTGTTGACATCAAACAAACTGATGCCTGCGATTTTTTCAGCAGCCAGAGAGGCAGCAATGGCCGAGCCAACACCGCCTGTACCCACCACCATGACGCGCTTGCCAATGAGGTCAAAGCCTTTTCTTTGAATACCACGAACAAACCCAACGCCGTCAAACATGTCACCTATCAAGCGACCGTTTGAATCAAGTTTCACCGCATTGCACGCACCAGTCACTTTGACTGCAGGTGTGACTTCGTCCAACAAACTCACCGTGGTGACTTTGTGCGGCATGGTAATCAAAGCACCTCGAATATTGGTCAATTGAAAAACTGACCGCAAAAAAATAGGAAAATGCTCTGCCCGACATCCCATTGGCACCACTAACGCATTGATCCCCTCTTTTTCAAAGTAAGGGTTGTATATCAAAGGCGACTTGAAGCTGTGAGTAGGATAGCCAATGTGAGCGATTAACTCTGTATTGCCGTCGATGTTCATGATCTAGAAATAAAAAAGCGAAGCTCCAAGACAAGCTTAGAAACTTCGCAATGTGAGGACATAAAGGGTCTGCTGTAGGACCTGGTGATGGCCTAAATTACTTGCGCAATTTGGTCAGTTCAGCTTGCAGCTCAGCCACCGTCGCCGCAATGGCTTCGCCATGCTTGGCAATGACTGGTTTCATTTTGTCGCGCAAGATGGCCATTTCTGAATCTGGCAAAGTGGTCACAGCCATGCCGTTCTTTTTCAAACCTTCCAGGGTGCCAGCTTCCAATGCACGCGCAGTGGTGCGCTGGAATTTAGAAGATTCAGCCACAGCGTCAGACATAATTTTCTTTTCGGCTGCAGACAGGGTATCCCAAAACTTTTTGCTGATGACCACTGACTGTGGATTGTATTGGTGACCTGTCAAAGCCAAGTTTTTTTGCACTTCATAGAGCTTGGCGCCGTTGATAGTAGCGACTGGATTTTCTTGTCCGTCGACAGCCTTTTGCTCAAGCGCTGCATACAATTCAGGGAATGGCAGGGGTGTTGGGTTTGCGCCCAGAGCCTTGACCCAGTCCACGTTAATTGGGTTAGGAATCACGCGCAATTTCAGACCGTCGATGTCTGAGACTTTGTTAATAGCTCGCTTGCTGTTGGACATGTGGCGAAAGCCAAGTTCGTAGTAGCCCAAACCTACCAAACCTTTTTCTTCCAACTTGGCGTGCATTTTTTTACCGAATGCACCATCTACCACCACATCAGCTTCTTTGCCGCTGGCAAACATGAAAGGGAAATCGAACACGGCAAAGTCTTTGACTTGGCTGGCAAAAATACCAGAGTTCATAGCGGCCATTTCCAAAGTGCCACCCTGGATGGCTGATACATTGGCTTGGTCGCTTCCCAAGGCACCGCCTGGGAAAACATTGACCTTGATTTTTCCGCCAGATTGCTTTTCAACAATCTCTTTGAACTTTTCCATGCCTTGCACAATGGGGTGGCCTACGGCATTTTGATTCGCAAACTTGATGGTTTTGTCTTGCGCGGATGCAACGCCCATGGCAGCCAAAGTAACAGCGGCCAGAACAGTCTTGATAAAAACACGTTTCATGTCAGTGTCTCCTGATGAAGTAGATGGTCGTACGCCGAACAAGGATTCCACGGTCTGGCGTACCCGAACAGACCGTAGAGAGAAAAAACAAAAATTGATCAATAAAACCACCGTGCAGGCACCATGACCAAGGCTGGAAAGGCAACCATGGCAAACATGATGGTGAATTGAGCCACCATAAAAGGCAGAACGCCTCGAGTCACTTCATCCATACTGATCTTGCCAACGCCCGCCACCGCATTGAGCACTGTACCTACTGGCGGCGTGATCAAACCAATCGCGTTATTGATGATGAACAGAACACCAAAATAAACAGGGTCAATCCCAGCCGCTTTCACCACCGGCATTAAAACGGGAGTTAACAACAAAATGGTGGGTGTCATGTCTAGTGCTGTTCCAACGATCATGGTGATGACCATGATGGTCAGCATGAGCAAGCGAGGACTGTCTAGCAAGGGTTGCAGCAATGAAATCAATTGAGCTGGCAAGTTGGCCACAGTAATAAGCCATGCAGAAACCATGGCAGCGGCCACCAAGAACATCACAATGGCACTGGTTTTTGCCGCATTGACAAACAAAGGGAGTAAGGACTTCAAACTTAGCTCTTTGTAGATGAAGGTAGAGATGAAGATTGCATAGACTGCAGCGACAACAGCAGCCTCAGTGGGCGTGAACACACCAAACTTCAAACCAAATACAACGATCAAGGGCAAGACGAGTGCCCAAGTGGCTTCCTTCATCGCAACGCCAATTTCAAGCATCGACTTGCGAGGTGGCACATGGACAACTTCTTTTCTGGCAAGCCACCACCAAGTGACCCACAGCGCAGCACCGAGCAAGATGCCGGGAACAATGCCTGCCATGAACAGTTTAGAAATGGACACATTGCCCGCCACACCAAAAATCACGAAGCCAATGCTGGGAGGGATCACTGGGGCAATGATGCCCGCCGAGGCGATCAGACCCGCAGAACGAGCGCGATCATGACCAGCTGCAACCATCATAGGCAACAAAAGAGAAGCCAATGCTGCAGCATCGGCCACAGCAGAGCCAGACAGCGCCGCCATGATGACGGCTGCCATGATGGTGACATAGCCTAAGCCGCCCTTGATGTGTCCCACACAAGCCATGGCGAAGTTGACAATGCGGCGCGAAAGACCGCCAGCATTCATGATTTCGCCCGCTAACATGAAAAATGGTACGGCCAAAAGAGGGAAACTGTTGGAGCCTTCGATTAAATTTTGCGCCAAAATTTGGGCGTCAAACATGTTCAAGTGCAACATCAAAGCGACACCGCAAATTAACAATGCAAATGCAATGGGGACACCCAAAGCCATGGCACCCAACAAAGAGAGAATGAAAATGGAAATGGTCATTGATGAATCCTTAGAGCTAGCTCAATGGAAGCCGTTGTGCGGCTTTTCTTCGGACTCTTGAAACATCGTCAGGCTGCTCTCCTGAGTTTGACCACTCAGCAGCTGAAGGAAGTCCATTGCAATCATGAGACCACCCAAGACAGCAAAAATAATTCCAGGAAAATACACCCAACTGAGTGAAGCTTCCATCACGGCACTGGTGCTTGTCCAATTAATCACCGCTTGCTCATATGCGCCTTTGAACAACAATACGCAGATGAACATCATGAGCAGTTGTGAAATACCCATGCAAATTTTTTTGCCCTTTGGCCCTAAGCGCCCTATCAGCATGTCAGTGCCCAAATGCTCATGCTTGCGAAGCGCCACAATGGCACCTAAAAATGTCATCCACACAAACAACCAACGAGACAACTCTTCAGAAAGCGTGATGCCGGAGTTGAAGCCATAACGTAGCATCACATTGCCAAAAACCAACACAACCATGCCTGCCATGCATGCGGCAATCATGTATTCAATGGTTTTGCAGGTGAAGTCAAAAATACGGCTCATTCAGATTCCTAAGAACTGGCTTGAATCCATTAATGTACGAACTAGTTAGTTTTTTAAGATAGGTGATTACCCTAGATCGAAACTCATGGGATCGCTATCAGTTATGACTAAATTGAATGTCCAAGCTCACGCATGATTACAAACGTACATAGGCGTTGATCAGTTCAACCACTTGGGATTTTTTGAGGGTCTGAGCTTTGCCCTGAGCCGATTTGCCTTTAAAAATCAGGCCAAATGTGTGACGGTTGGATACATTGAAAAATGTCAAGGCGGAAATTGCAGAGTGAATTTCCAAGGGTGTCAACCCCTTCTTGAAGGTACCTTGCTGAACGCCACGATCGTAGACCTCTTGAACGGTTTGAAGTGCTGAACCATTTAGTTTTTGAATTTCTTGGCTTTGGGCCAAGTATTCACCCCGCTGCACATTCTCACTCATGACCAAACGAATGAAGTCTTCATTGCCTTGGTGGTGGTCGTAGGTGAACTCTACCAAACGTTGCAAAGCAATTGCGGGATCTAAATCACTCAAATGCAAATCAGCTTCTATTTTTCGCATGCGGCTGTAAGCCGCTTCCAACACAGCAACATACAAGCCTTCTTTGCTACCGAAATAGTAGTAAATCATGCGCTTGCTGGTGCGTGTGGCTGCGGCGATTTCATCGATGCGAGCACCCGCAAGACCTTTGGCTGCAAATTCTGAGGTTGCTATGGTCAGAATTTCAGCCATCGTCCGTTCTGGATCGTTGGTTCGCCCCACGCTTGACTGTGAAAGATTTTTTGAAGGTGTTGCCATTTGAATAATGTACCAGCTGGTTAATTATCAAATGAACACATCAGCTAGTCAACAGGCAAGCAAAAAATTTACAAGCTGGCGAACAGGTTAAATTTCAATGGGCGTTAAGTTGCAACTCTAAATTGTGCAGCACTTTGTAGCAAGGTAAGACTTGCGCCACACTAGAGTTTGGCTCGCGGCCTTCTTGAATGGCGGCAAAGAACTCTCTGTCTTGCAACTCAATGCCATTCATCGATACATCCACTTTTGACACATCAATTTTCTCCTCCTTGCCGGTGTACAAGTCGTCGTAACGCGCCAAAAATGTGCCTGTGTCACCGATGTAGCGGAAAAAAGTTCCCAAGGGACCATCGTTGTTGAACGACAAGCTCAAAGTACATATAGCGCCATTGGCCGCTTGCAATTGAATGCTCATGTCCATGGCTATGCCCAAGGTCGGATGGATGGGGCCTTGTACCGCGTTGGCTTTCACAATTGGGCTACCAGCCTGGTAAGCAAACAAGTCTACTGTGTGCGCGGCATGGTGCCACAGCAAGTGATCAGTCCAACTTCTGGCTTGACCCAGAGCGTTCATGTTGGTTCGTCTAAAGAAGTAGGTTTGCACATCCATTTGCTGAATGTTGAACTTCCCTGCTTTGATTTGATGGTTCACCCACTGGTGACTTGGATTGAAACGACGCGTGTGGCCGCACATGGCCACCTTGCCAACTTCTTTGGCAATGCGAACCACTTCGTCTGCATCCTTCCAGCTGTCTGCCAAGGGAATTTCAACTTGCACATGCTTGCCAGCTTTTAAACAATCGATAGATTGCGATGCGTGCATTTGAGTTGGGGTGCACAAAATGACGGCATCAACTTCGGGTAGTGCCAGGCTGGCAGCCAAGTCTGTGGTGACATGAGAAATTCCGTATTTGTCGGCCACTTCCTTGGTTTTTTCGAATTCACGACCGATCAAGGAGACCACTTCAACGTCATCGATGTTCTTGATGCCATCCAAGTGCTTGATGCCGAATGCACCAGCACCTGCTAAAGCAACTTTGATTGATTTAGACATTTGATTATTCCTCAGTTCAATTTTAATTTTCTAAGATGACATGACCCACAGCCGTGTTGGAAGCTGGTACATGGTAGAAGCGCTGTTTCAGCGTGGGCGCTTGGCCACCAGCAACATCGTTCATAGCACCACGTGCAATGAGCCACATGACCAATTCAATGCCCTCACTGCCAGCCTCGCGCACATAGTTGATATGCGGTATGTCGGCCGCGCCTTGTGGATCGCTGATGAGCTTGTCTAAAAATGCGCTGTCAAATTCCTTGTTGATCAACCCTGCCCGCGCGCCTTGGAGTTGGTGACTCATACCACCTGTGCCCCAGATGTGAACATTGATGTCCTCATCGTAGGTTTCAATGGCTTTGCGAATGGCTTTGCCCAAATTAAAGCAACGCTGACCACTTGGTACAGGGTACTGCACTACGTTCACAGCAAATGGAATGACAGGACATGGCCATTCAAACTTGTCTGCAGGAGGCTGGCCACACATTAAGGACAAAGGCACTGTGAGGCCATGGTCAACGTCCATTTTGTTCACAATGGTGAGGTCAAAGTCTTGCTGAATGACTGATTGTGCGATGTGCGAAGCCAATTCCGGATGGCCTTTAACCACTGGCACAGGTCGGGGACCCCAACCTTCATCAGCTGGCTGAAAATGTTCGGCCGTACCGATGGCAAATGTAGGAATGAAGTCCAAGCTGAATGCAGTTGCATGGTCGTTGTAGACCAAGAAAATGACATCTGGTTTGTTGTCTTTCATCCATTGCTTGCCATATTCGTAACCTGCAAACAAGGGTTGCCAATAGGCTTCTTGGGTTTTTCCTAAATCTAGGGCTGCGCCAATGGCCGGAACATGTGATGTAAAAACGGAGGCTGTGATTTTGGCCATGATCAGTGTGCTTTCTTGCCGGCAGAGCCTTGCGGTTGATTTTGAGTTTGAGCATCACCGTTCTCACCAACAAAACGGTTGCCCTCGACCGAGCGCCCTCCATTGATCATCATGTTGCGATACTCATCCTCCGTCATGCCCGTCATGGAGCCTGCCATTTGTTGGAAACTCTTGCCATCGGTGGCGCCAATTTTGGCCAAGAAATAAATGTTGCCTCCCGTGCGCATGCACCAGTTCAGATCGCGCGCCATGATGGCTTGTTTTTGCTCTTCGGTCATGGCCCATTCGTCCAAATAAGCGCGCTCGTTGGATTTGAATCGTTCGCGATTTTCAGCCTTCATAAGCGACATGCAAAACTGATTGATCCAATAGCCTTTGCGGCTTTGTTCAGTATCAAAAATGATGGTGCCAGGGACATCCAGATAAGGTTTATCGAGCGCCATTAAATTGTCTCCTCTGGCCAATAAAGGCGCATGGGGTTGATGACCAATAACTTTTGCTGCAACTCAGGCGAGGTGGCAATGTGCGGAATAAAGTCCACCAACAGCCCGTCATCGGGCATGTGCTTTTTCAAATTGGGATGCGGCCAGTCGGTACCCCACAGCACACGATCTGGAAACTCGTCAACAATGGCCTTGGCGAACGGCACGACATCTTGGTATGCGTTTTGCTCACCATTTAAAGCAGGCGCACCCGTCACAGACAAGCGCTCAGGGCAAGTGACTTTGCACCAGACGTTGTGGTGCTCGCGCATGAACTTTAAAAACAATTGGAACTGAGGGCCGTCTACCGGCAGTTTCACATCGGGTGTGCCCATGTGATCGACCACCACTGCTGTGGGGAGGCCTGAGAAGAAATCCCACAACTCAGGCAGATCGACTGCTTCGAAATAAATAACCACATGCCAGCCTAGCTTGGCAATGCGACCTGCAATTTCCATAAGCTCGTCTTTGGGTGTGAAGTCAACCAAACGTTTGATGAAATTAAAGCGCACACCGCGCACACCGGCATCGTGCATGGCTTGCAATTCTTCGTCGGTGACACTGCGTTTGACCGTCGCGATACCGCGTGCCATGCCATTTGAATTGAGCAAAGCATCAACAGTAGCGCTATTGTCAGAGCCATGACAACTGGCGCCAACCACGATGTTGCGGGCAAATCCCAAGTGATCGCGCAGCGCATAAAGTTGTTGCTTGGAGGCATCGCAGGGTGTGTACTTGCGCTCTGGTGCGAAGGGAAACTCGGCGCCTGGGCCAAACACGTGGCAATGAGCATCCACCGCGCCTGCAGGTAGTTTGAATTTGGGTTTGCTTGGACCGGCGTACCAATCTAGCCAGCCAGGAGTCTTTTGAAATTCCATCACTTGCTTCAATTCATTGTAAAAAATAATACGTTGCTCATCAATCGATGTACTTCAAACCCGCTTTGGCCAAAGGCTCACGCATGTTGTACATGTCAAGCCCCAAAACGCCTGCGGCCAATTTGGCGCGCTTCTCACCTTCATTGGCTTCACGGGCTTCAGCGGCATCGGCCACTTTTTGAGCCCACTCAGCAGGCACAACTACCACGCCATCGTCATCGGCCACGATGGCATCACCCGGGTTCACATGGATACCTGCACATACCACCGGAATGTTGACGGAGCCCAATGTAGACTTGATCGTACCTTTGGCGCTGATGCCTTTGCTCCAAACAGGAAAGCCCATCGCTGTCAGCTCACGCACATCTCGCACACCCGCGTCAATGATCAAAGCTTTGGCGCCGCGCGCCATGAAGGATGTAGCCAATAAATCACCAAAAAAGCCATCGCAGTTGTCTGCACTGATAGCCGCCACCACGATGTCGCCAGCTTGAAGTTGCTCAGCCACAACGTGCATCATCCAATTGTCACCAGGGTGTAAAAGCACCGTAACGGCAGTGCCAGAAACCGGAGCGCCACTGTAGATGGGACGCATGTACCTCTGCATCAGGCCAACTCGGCCCATGGCCTCGTGCACAGTGGCTACGCCAAAGCGGCCCAATTTTTCGACGGCCGCTTTGTCAGCGCGGGTGATATTGCGTTTCACAATTCCGAGTTCTGTCATGTCAACTCCCAAGATTAAAGACGTATTGATTTCAATGAATAAAGGGTTACAGGCCTTTGGCCTTTAAGTGTGCGTCCAAACGAGGGAACACTCTGCGCGTGTTGCCTTCGTAAATTTTGTACCTCTGTTCTTCGTTCAAGATATTGGAAGATTGGATGTAACGCTTGGTATCGTCGAAGTAGTAGCCGGTTTCAGGGTCAATACCGCGCACGGCACCGATCATTTCTGATGCAAACAAAATGTTGTCGACTGGAATCACTTTGGTCAGCAAATCAATGCCAGGCTGGTGATACACGCAGGTGTCGAAAAAGATGTTGTTGAGCAAATGGTCTTGCAACAAAGGCTTCTTCAATTCTTGCGCCAATCCGCGAAAGCGGCCCCAGTGGTATGGCACAGCGCCACCACCATGAGGAATCAAGAACTTCAAGGTGGGAAAGTCTTTGAACAAATCAGAGGTGAGGCACTGCATGAAAGCTGTGGTGTCGGCGTTCAAGTAATGCGCGCCAGTGGTGTGAAAGCAGCTGTTGCAACTGGTGCTCACGTGAATCATGGCGGGAATGTTGTACTCCACCATTTTTTCGTAGATGGGATACCAGTGCTTATCGCTTAAAGGAGGCGATGTCCAGTGTCCACCAGAAGGATCTGGATTCAGATTGATACCCACATTACCATACTCTTTGACGCAACGCTCCAACTCTGGAATGCAAGTGGCTGGGTCGACGCCTGGTGACTGAGGCAACATGGCCACAGGCACAAAATTGTCTGGGAACAATTGGCTCACGCGGTAGCACAGTTCATTACAAATAGCAGCCCATGTCGAAGATACATTGAAATCGCCAATGTGGTGGGCCATGAAACTTGCGCGAGGGCTGAACAAGGTCACGTCGGATCCTCGTTCTTTCATGAGACGCAATTGATTGGTCTCTATAGATTCACGCAATTCGTCGTCGCTGATTTTGAGGTCGGCCACTTTAGGGCCAAGCTTGGGTGTATTCAGATTGGCAATCTGCGCGTTGCGCCATGTGTCTAAAGCTTGCGGGGCTGTGGTGTAGTGGCCGTGGCAATCAATGATCAGAGGTTTTTGGGTACTCATGAAGGTGTCCAATTGAAAAATGAATTGAAGAATTTATGCGGTGTTACCAGCCCACAAGGAAGCAGGCACCATGGCCTCACCCCGCATGAGCAGCCTTGCTGTTCTTAACAAGGCAGCCTGAGTGACGTTTTGCCTGCCTGGTAAATTCGGCGCAGGTTCTGTTTGCAAAGCCACACTGAACTCGCCTGTGGGGTGTTCAACCGAAACGTTTTTGACTGCACCAAGGGGCATGACGGCCAAGCCATCGCACACGGAACCCTCCAGTACACATGCAGTACCCACCGTCACTGCAGCCAAAACACCAATGGCGTCATGGCACACATGCGGAATAAAGCTGCGAGTGCAAATAGCACCGCCATTTTGAGGTGGTGCAATGAGCGTCATTTTGGGATAATTCTTTTGACTCACATCGCCCAAGCCCATCAACAGAGACACTTGCAATCGCAGTGCTTCCATCTTTGTTTTGAGGTCGGTATCTGCATTCATGGCTGCCACCGATTCATAGCCAGTGCGGCCTACATCAGAAGCCTTGAAGATCACCAAGGGCATGCCGTTATCGATGCAGGTCACATCCAAAGTGAAGGACTCAAACCCTGCGCCCGTGACAGTCAACGTGTCTTTGACGCGACCCGTTGGCAACAGTCCAGAACAGACAGAACCTGCGGTATTCAAGAAGTTGATGGTGACAGGCGCCGAGGTGCCAGGTGCCCCGTCAATGCGTGCGCCACCTTCATACTGAACCATGCCGCCACGCGTGTCCACTGTGATGTCGCATTGCATGTCGGTGTTCAGTGTCAAAACTCGAAACGTGCTTTGATCGCCCTGAACCTCAAGCATGCCGGTTTCAAGTGCAAAAGGCACAACTGCAGCCAACATGTTGCCGCAGTTGGGCGTGGTGTCGACCGTCTCTTTGTCGGGTTGCAATTGGGCAAACAGAAAGTCAAGCGCCACACCAGGCACTTTGCTCTTGCTCACAATGCCAACTTTGCTGGTTAAAGGGTGCGCACCGCCCAACCCATCTATTTGACGTTTGTCGGGTGAACCCATTGCAGCCAACAACACTTTATCCCTGAGAGACATGTCGGTGGGCAGATCGGATGCCTTGTAAAAGGGCCCTTTAGAGGTGCCACCCCGCATCAGCAAGCAAGGTACCGCAGTTTGAGAAGATGCTTTCATGGTTTGAATCCAAGCGGGCAAGTGACAAGAAAAAAACTATTCTCCAATTTAATGCCCCCTTGATCTAGGTGCGCAAAGCACTACCAGTTAGATCAAATATACATAACTAATCAGCTGTTATGGCAAAATTATCCAATGGATCTCAAACAAATTGAATATTTTGTTCGCGTGGCTGAGATGGGAAGCTTTACCAAAGCCGCCATCGCCCTGAATGTGGCACAACCCGCGTTAAGCCGCCAAATCAGGCTCTTGGAAGTTGAGTTGCGTCAAAATTTGCTCAGGCGAAATGGTCGTGGCGCAAGCCCGACTGAAGCGGGCTTGTTGCTTTTGGAGCATGGGCGAGGCATTTTGCATCAAGTTGAACGCGCTCAAGAAGAAATGGGGCGCGCACGAAGCAGCCTGAATGGCCGTGTTGCACTGGGCCTCCCCCCAAGCGTGGCTAGAGTCTTAACCGTGCCACTGACTCGCGCATTTAGAGAAAAAATGCCAGAAGCACAACTGTCAATCAGCGAAGGCTTAACCAACGCCATGCAAGAAAGTCTGCTAAACGGCAGGCTAGACATCGCTCTGCTCTACAACATGAAGGCCACATCCGGACTGGAAATTTCGCACCTGGTTCAAGAGGAGTTGTGGCTGGTTCAAAGACGTCCGCCCGGTCTTCAGGAAGACCCTCCCCCACCGCCAATTGATTTGAAAGATGTTTCAAAAATTCCCTTGGTGATACCAAGCCGCCCCAACGCCATTCGAATGCATGTGGAGTCAGAAATGGCCGCCCTTGGCAAGCGGCCTCACATTGCCCTAGAAATCGATGGTGTCACAGCCATCCTTGAATTGGTGGCAGATGGTGCTGGTTGCGCCATCTTGTCGCGCAATGCTGTAATTCGCTCCATCAACCCATCCGCTTTTTCAACCCGCCCCATAACACACCCTCAACTCAGCATTGAGCTGAGTTGCGTCACTAGCTCTCAAAGACCCAGCACACTGACTCAGCAAGCAACGCTCAGCCTCATTCGTGAAACGGCTATGCGTTTATTGGAGTCAGTCTAAGAATTGAAGCAAGAACCTGATCGGTTTAAATGGGGTGCGTTTTGAGCAACCACAATACGCCATTCAAACTGAAAAATGAAGCTACGGTGGTGACCAACAAGGCTGCAGCACTGAGGCCTTCGTGGCCATGCTTTTGCGTCAGGATGGGATAAATACCAAACATGGGCATGGCGCAACTCAGAATGGCAGCAGCGCGGAGCAATGGATCGGAGATGGGCACGAGCCACAACAACACAAACAGCATGGTCAAGGGATGTAGTATCAATTTACCGAAAGCTATTTGGGACACACGCGGCCCCATCCCCTGCACTGACAAGCCAACCAAACTGCCGCCAATGACAAACAAAGACAAAGCGCCACTGGCTTGCGCAAACAAAGTCACACTTCGATTGAGACTTTGCGGCAGCTGGATTTCAAACCAAGAAAAGAGAAAACCCAAAACAATGCACCAGAGCAAGGTATTTTTAAGCATCCCATTGAAGGTTTGCCATAAAACTTGAACAGCACTGTTTTTTCCTTCTTGCGCATCTGCCCAAGCCATTAAGATGGGAATGATGAAGAACAGTTCGACGATCATGTTCAAAGCCAAAACAACGCCTGCAATTGGCCCGAGGCTGAGCAATACAACGGGGTAGCCCACAAAACCACTGTTGGGACAACTCATCCCCATGGCATAACAACTGCTAAAACTGAAACTCTCGCGTTTTATTTTCATGGACCAAACCAAGGCCAACGCCAGAGTGGCCAAAGAAGCCAGCGCATAAGCCGCCAAGTAGCTTGGCTTGAAAATTTCTTTGACTTGCGTATTTGAAAGCGCATTGAACAGCATGGCGGGCAAGGAAACCTTGATCACAAAGGTACCAAACCCGCGCATGTCTGATTTTTGAAAAACGCCCCAACGGGTTAAGCCATAGCCCAAGAAGATTGCCACATAAATAGGGGCAGTGATGGCCAGAATATCAAACATCCATGGCTTTCATGAACTCCCTGAAATTAGGATTCATTGTTTGGGAATGCCCGCCCGTTGAATGACTTCACCCCAGCGCTTGGTTTCGCTACTTAACAAATCGGCAGCCTGCTGCAAACTGCCCGGTTGGGGGTCCACGTTCATATCTAAGAGTTTTTTTCGCACGTCCGCTGAATTCAAAGCATTTTGAATTTCTTGATTCAATTTTTGAACGATGTCACGCGGCGTTTTGGAAGGCACGGCCAGTGCATTCCAAGAGGCTGCGTACAAATTCCTGACGCCAGACTCTTTGGCTGTGGGAACTTGCGGCAATGCGACCGAGCGTTTATCGCCGGTCACTGCCAATGCACGCAATGCTTGCCCTTTAATTTGAGGCAACACAGGCGCCAAGATTTCGACCGCCAAATCAATCTGCCCACCTCGCAAAGCAGTGAGCACTGCAGGAGTGCCATTGAAGGGAATAACTTGCGCATCGATACCTGCCGTGGCTTTGAACAGTTCAGCAGCCAAGTGCTGCGTACTGCCCACATTGATACTGCCAATGTTCAACTTGCTAGGGTTGGCTTTGGCAAATGTGAGCAAGTCTTGAAGAGTTGCAAATTTAGATTCTTGGGGCACCACAATGGCAATGTCAAAAGTTCCGAGCACCGACAAGGGCGTCAAATCTTTTTCAGCATCGTAAGGCAATGTCTTAAAAAGTCCCGCACTCACCGCGGTGGCATTGGACATCAATAGCAAAGTGTAGCCATCTGGCGCCGCCTTGGTCACTGCCTCTGTCGCAACTACACCACCTGCCCCAGGCTTGTTTTCAATGACGATGCTTTGGCCTAAATTCTCGCCCAGTTTTTGTGCCACGGTGCGGGCAGTGAGGTCGGCCACGCCACCTGCTCCAAAGGGCACCACAATTTTGAGCGGCTTGCTAGGGTAAGTAGCCTGGCTGAATGCAGAATTCGAAAACACGAATAGCAAACAGACATATGCCAACTTACCCCACAAAAATTTCTGATTCATACAAAGCAACCTTTTTAATGTCAACAATCGATCGATAGTCACAATCAATGTGGTACCGTTCGGTCGTTCTAATGTGAGCCCGTTTGGGGTTGAAGTTGAATACAACGATCAGGGACATGATTCATTTTATACGGCATCGCGTGCCGCTGGTTCGGCGCTTTCGAACCCAAAAGCTTAAGCTGCTACCGGCTCAGCTCACACAAAAACAAGCACAATATCCTTTTTATCTTCAGTAGGAAATTTTTTCATGAGCCATCCGTCTCCAGTAACCAACACCCGTAAGGCAGACTTTCCCATCGACCCTCAATTTACGGAGCGTTGGTCACCCCGTGCCTATACGGGTGAAGTCATTTCAGAAGCCGATGTCATGAGCATGCTGGAGGCCGCGCGGTGGGCACCATCATCCAACAACGCACAACCATGGCGTTTTGCAATTGTGCTTCGCAATGACCCGCAATGGGATGCCCTGTTTGCCACATTGAACCCCAACAACCAAACATGGGCTGGCAAGGCTGGTGCTTTAGTAGCCATTGCCTCTTACCAATTGGCTGCAAAAGCGGGCTCGCCCGACTTGGCACCCAATGGCATGCACGCCTTCGACACAGGCGCAGCTTGGGCTTACATGGCCATGCAAGCGCACCTGAATGGCTTTTCATTGCACGGTATTGGCGGCTTTAACAAAGAGGCAGGTGCTCAGGTATTAGGACTGCCCGCCGATCACACGCTGCAAATGTTGGCCACAGTTGGCAAACGCGGCGATGCCGCCATGCTGCCCGATGCACTGCGCGAAAGAGAAGCTCCCAATCCACGCAAGCCTCTAAGTGCATTGGCCAAACGGGGATCTTTTTAAGTGAACCAAGCCAAGCCAACGTGACTCAACAAATGGGCTATGAACCTTTAACTTGAAAGAAATACCATGAGACTCATTAGCTTCTTGCTCAATAACACCGCATGCTATGGCGCAGTTCACGGCAACAAAGTTTTAAACCTCACCCCTCTCTTTGGCGCAGAAGCGCCTGATCTCAAAACCTTCATCGCCAAAAAAATGTTGGCGCAAGCGGCACAAGCATTGAGCCAACACACACCAGATTTGATTTTTGACGACCTGTCGCTTTTGCCAGTCATTCCAAATCCAGAAAAAATCATGTGTGTCGGTTTGAACTACCACGATCATGTGAAAGAAACTGGGCGTGATCTGACAGAAAAACCTGCTATTTTTTCACGTGTCAACGCTTCTCAAGTAGGGCATGGTCAAGACATCATGCGTCCACCTGAGTCGCATCGCCTTGACTACGAAGGTGAAATTGCCATCATCATTGGTGAAGGTGGTCGCCGTATTTCGGAAGCTGATGCTTGGAAACACATTGCCGGCTACTCTTGCTACAACGATGGCTCGGTGCGCGATTGGCAAAATTTCACCACCCAGTGGACGGCTGGTAAAAATTTCTGGCGCACGGGTGGCTTTGGCCCTTGGATGGTCACTGCCGATGAAATTAAACCGGGTCAAACTCTGACACTGCGCACCCGCTTGAATGGTGTTGAGTTGCAACGCGCCACAACTGACATGATGATTCACAGCATCCCACGTCAAATTGCCTACATCTCGACCTTCATTCCGCTTGAACCTGGCGATGTCATT